>JBBRWF010000096.1:0-11191 GCA_038249405.1 Anaerolineales bacterium | reverse complement strand
CACTGAATTGGATAATGTGGCGAATCTCTTGTTGGAGAAGGAAACAATTACTCGTGAAGAATTTGAAAAGGTCTTTCCTCCTCCGGTGATTAAAAAGAGCGGCACTCCGCAGGCTGCACAGTAGTTCATATTTGTAATTTCAAATACGATAAATCAAAAACCTCCCGAAGCTCGATCTCAGGAGGTTTTTGATTTATCGTATTTCGGTCTGGTTACTTGACCGACTCTTTGTGTTGGCGCACGAGCTCACGGCGTAGGATCTTGCCCACGGTGGTCTTTGGCAATTCTGTGCGGAATTCTATATGGGTAGGTACTTTATACGCCGCCAGTTTTTCTTTACAGAATGTTTTCAAGTCTGCTTCGCTTACTGTTTCACCTGGCTTAAGCACTATCCAGGCTTTTACTGTTTCTCCGCGGTAAGGATCAGGGATGCCCGCTACGCCAACTTCCATAACCTTCGGGTGAGTGATGATGACTTCTTCCACTTCGCGCGGCCATACCTGGTAGCCACCAGGCTTGATTAGTTCTTTTTTGCGGTCTACGATATAGAAGTAGCCATCTTCATCCATTTGAGCAATATCACCGGTAAACAACCATGGTGCACCACCATCTCCCCGGTCGCGCAGTGTGTTGGCAGTCTCGGTGGGCATATTGTGATAGCCCTTCATGACCTGTGGTCCGCGGATGATCAATTCGCCAACTTCGCCGGTTTCCAGTTCCGTTACGCCGTCATCCAGGCTGATGATCGCGCATTCCACATCCGGGAATGGCATGCCGACCGACCCGGTCTTGTTATTCCCAAGCATGGGGTTGCAGTGCGTGGCAGTTGGTGCTTCCGAAAGGCCAAATCCCTCAAATACTACTCCTCCGGTCAGTGCTTCGAATTTTTCCTTTGTTTCACGCAGCAGTGGGGCCGAACCTGAAAGACAGGCTTTAATGGAGCGCAGGTTATATTTTCCGGCGGCTACTTCAGGTCGGTTATTGATGGCATTATAGAGTGTTGGAACACCGGGGAATATTGTTGGTTGGTATTTATCGATATTTGCCAGAACATCGGGGATATCCCGGGCATTTGGTATCATTACCATGGATGCCCCGCATGACAGGGCAAAATTCATCCCTGCCACCATGCCATACACATGGAACAAAGGGATGGCCATTAATAGAATTTCTTCCCCTTCTTTGAGCGTACTCATCCAGCTTTTTATCTGAAGTGTATTGGCAACGACGTTGCGATGCATAGCAACCGCTGCTTTGGAAATGCCAGTGGTTCCGCCCGAATATTGGAACATTGCTGTATCATCCGGGCTGATATCAACCTTTGGCCGGTCTGATGGCGAATATTTGCTGATCAGATCCTTCATCCAGAGGTCGCCTTCTTTAAGCCCGCCTTCAATGCGGAACCCACTCTTTTTCTCTTTTGCCAGGGTAAACAAAATACTTGTGATGGGCGGAAGCGCTTCCTTGATATTCGTCACGATCAGGGTTTTTAGTTGGGTCTTGGGTTGTGCCGTCTTGATCGTGTTATAAAAATTTGACATGACGAACATGATTTTTACGCCGGCATCATTGACCTGATGCTCAATTTCAGATGGCGTATACATTGGGTTGGTTGCTACAACAACACCTCCGGCTTTTAAAATGCCGAAATACGCCATTACAAATTGCGGCGTGTTGGGCATAAAAATCCCCACCCGGTCGCCTTTTTTTACGCCTAACGAAGCCAACGCCGCTGCGACCTGGTCAGTGATTTCATTCATTTTCTTATATGAAATCTTTCCTCCTTTGAATATCGTACAGGCACGCTCTGGATATTGGCGGGCAGCCTGTTCCAAAAAATAAAACAAAGGTTCTTTGGGATAATCAATGTGCTGTGGAACTCCCTTGTCGTAATGCGAAAGCCACGGGCGTTTTTCCATGCGTATCTCCTCCTCGGGAAATGTGTTCTACAATAGTTACCTAAAATAAAGTATAGAGGAAAAAAATCAAAAGTCAATTGTGAGAAAAATTTCACAATTGACTTTGATTCTTCGATGTGAGGTTTGTATTGATGTAATTCAGAATTTCTTGCCACGGAGAGGGGGTCATTTCAAACCATTTGATCTGTGGATCATCTTCTTTGAACCAGTTTGTCTGGCGTCTGACAAATACGCGGGTTATGCGGCGCATCGCTATTTTGGCATCCGCTTGGCTTAACTCCCCGCGCACAACTGCCACTGCTTCTCGATAACCAATCGCGGACATGCCTGGCAGATCTGGTGAATAGCTTTGTGCTAGCAAATTGCTGACCTCGTTCAGAAGCCCGTTTTCAAACATCAAATCAATGCGTTCGTCGATCCTGGCGTACAACTCAGGGCGTGGGCGTCTTAATCCAATACTGATCACATGATATGGGGAGTCAGATAGGCTTCTTTGCGTGGAAAACATTACACCAGTTGTGAAAATCACCTCCATGGCGCGGATCGTGCGGCGCACATTGCGCGCATCAATCTTTTCGGCAGAGATAGGATCGAGGATTTTTAATTTGTCATGCAACCAGTAAACTGAATGCGCTGAGGCCATTGCTTCAAGTACATTGCGCAAGCGTGGATCTGGTTCAACTTCCGGTGGAGTCCAGCCCTGGGTAACAGCGCGTATGTATTGCCCTGTGCCGCCGACCAAAAAAGGTAATTTCCCTTTTTGGTGGATGGAATGAATAGCTTCTAGTGCCGTTCTTTGAAAAACGCCCAGCGACCAGGGTTCATCCGGATCAGCCACGTTTATAAGGTGATGTGGTACTCGGGCCATTTCTTCAGCAGTGGGCTTGGCGGTTCCAACATCCATACCGCGGTAAAACAAACGCGAATCTGCTGAAACGATTTCTCCATTTAGTTGTCCGGCCAGTTGAATGGCAAGTTCAGTCTTCCCAACGGCGGTTGGGCCAAGGATGATGATCAGTGGAGGGCGATGTTCAATAGTTGGTGACATTTTCAAAATGCTCAATCTGCGGGGATAGGCCTGGTTTCCCTTCAACTGAAATGGCATCGCATTGCCAGGTGTCGATTTCTTTTTGCCCTGCATAATATATTGCGCAGGATTTCATGTGGGACAGCTTGCGCCAGGTTAGAGCCTCTTCTGGCAACCCAAAGCTTGTGGATGTACGCGCTTTAACCTCTACGAATACAATCAGCCCTTCTATCTGGGCGATAATATCAATTTCTCCAAAAGGAGTTCGGAAATTTTTTTCCAATATCGTGTACCCTTTTTGTACAAGGTATTCTGCTGCGATTTCTTCGCCCCATTTTCCAATTTGCTGATTATGGTTCATGTTTTAGGTTGTCATCCTGGGCTGCGTAATATATACTCTGTGCATCTTATATTTTCAGGAGGGCCGATGAATAACGACAACGCTCAAGTAGCCGTCTTCATTGACTATGATAACATCGAAATCAGTGTAACAGACACCCTTGGCAAAGATGTGGATGTAGAGTGGAAAAAAATCTTGGAACTAGCCAGCCGTACCGGGCGCACAGTTCTTCGACGCGCTTATGCTGATTGGGCTGCGCAATCAAGCGCCCAGCGTGATTTGTTGGGCTTGGGTATCGATCTGGTGCACGTTTCCAGTAAGCGTGGCAAAAATGCTGCTGATATTCGCATTGTGATCGATGCCTTGGAAATTTTGCAAAACGTTAGTAGCCAGGTTACACACATTCTACTCGTTTCAGGAGATGGAGATTTTACCGAGCTGGTCCATCGCTTGCGTGCAGTGGGTAAGTTTGTGATTGGGGTTGGCGTGAGTGGTACGAGTGCCGAATACCTGGTAAATGCTTGCGATGAGTTTATTTTTTACGATAAATTGATTGCCACAACGCCTTCGTTGCCGAAACCTGCCAAAAAAGGAGCGCCGGAAGCACCCCCGGCCCCTTCTTTCGCTATTACCGAGGCGCGCATGCTTTTACGCCGTGTGCTGGAAGCTTGGGAAGGCGATTGGATGCTGGCGGCTGAATTAAAAAAGACCATGCTTCGATTGAATCCATCGTTTAATGAACGAAATTACGATTTTTCTAGCTTCAAGGAATTCCTGCAGGCTCAGCAAGAAATGATCAACTTGCGTACCAGCGGAGATCAACTGGAGGCCCAATTGATTCCAGAGGCGCCACCTTCGCAGGAGTCATTACTGGATCAGTATTTACAGGTGCTTGCGGGTCATAAAATTCGTATGACACCTAACGAATACCGACCGGCGATTATTTTTAAGTTTCACGAGTATGGAAAAAGCGGTGGACTGTCTCTTACCCAGCTAAAGGATAAGGTCCACGCTCATTTTGAAGAAAACGCACCACATGTCACCGGTGCGTATATTACCGAGACTGCGCACCAGCTTTTTCATACGTATTGCTTTGTTTTTGATCAAGACGGGGCAGACTATCCAACTGACACCAAACTTTGGGACAGGCGGGTAAGTTTCGCACCGGATGTGGTGCGTGCCACAGATTTGTTGGCTAAATGTGATAAAGGCATTTTGCAGAAGATTGCTAAACCTTTGGGTTCTCCCGACAAAATTGACAGGGAAGTGTCTGCACGTGTGTTGTATGGCAGTTTCAGGGGAGAAAAAATGCTGGAGCATATTGGAGAATTGCTTTTATTAACTTCAAGTGCTGAGAAATTTGTTAAAGGCCAGGCAACTTAATGAAAAAGAAACCGGAAAGCGATTTTTTTCGCTTTCCGGTTTCTTTTTGCGTAATTTATCTCTTTATGCAGCAGCCTTCGTGCCGCACTCTGGACAGAACTTGGCGCCAGGCATCAGGGTAGCGCCACACTCCGCACAAAATTTCTTTTCCTGTATTTTGGCACCGCATTCAGGACAAAATTTAGCACCCGTTTGCAGTGGCGCATTACATTGCGGGCAGGAAGCTTTCATTTTTGTTTTTCCTACACCGCTAATCAAAGCCTCATCCTCGCTATCGGCGCTGACATCTGCCAGAATTTTTTCCCTGGCTTTGGCGGATTACTGGGCTGAAATTTCCATTGCCAGGTCCGGGGCACAGTTTTTGCATATACCGCGCGACTCATTCCAACAGGATTTTCGGCAGACCCAGGAGGTGCATTTCGGGCTCTGAATAAAATTTGGTTTTATCTTTTGGGCCGCATCGATGAAGGCATTGTCTTTGGCTTGCTGCCAGTTGGCAGAGCGAACTCGTTCTCCTATGTGGCGGCCTGTCCGAAAACCCCTCCGAACAGGCTGGAAGCAGTATCCAGCGCACCGGCAACAGTCCCAACCGCCCAGGGTTGGAAGGATGAGCGATAACCATTCCCGCAGCGGTTGCAGTTAAATTCAAATTGAAATCCCTGATCGGTGCTGTGGTCACTATAATTGCGTGTGAATTCAATTTCTTGCATAGGTATTCTCCTGATGATAAAAAATTCAGCTTCTAAAATTATACATCTACTTAACTGGCTTAATGGTTTCCTTAATTGGTGATTTTCCTAATTTCTCTGCGTTGGTAAAATATTCGGCCAGAAAATTCCGATATAGGATTATTTGAACGTTGCTTGCTTTTTGCCACCGCATATTGCCCATCGTGGTAGAATGATTGCCCGAAGGAGTTTTATGACTGTTAAAATAATTTTACGCGGTAAGGAATATGAAGTAAAAGCTGGTATGAATTTGCTCGATGCGTTGAGAAAATCGGGCATATTGCCGGAAGGTGTGATTGCCACACGCAATGGTGAGATGATCCTGGAAGATGAAATTCTGGTGGAAGGTGACGTGGTGCGCCTGGTGGCAGTAATTTCAGGTGGTTCACAATGAAGTGCAAGACTTGCGGTGGCAAGGCGGTCGTCAATATGCGACAACACAAGCTTGCGCTTTGTAAAGATCATTACCTCGAGTGGATTCCTGAACAAACCGCCCGCTTTATTAAAAAATATTGGATGTTTGGCCCTGATGAAAAAATCCTTGTAGCTGTTTCAGGGGGTAAGGATTCGCTTTCTTTGTGGGATATTCTCCACCGCCTGGGTTATAACGTGGCAGGCATGTATATTGGGTTAGGGATTGATGAAGGTATCCATTACTTAGATGAATCGCGGCGCTTGACAGAAAAATTTGCCAGTGAGCGCGGGTTGAAACTGCATATTGTGGATATTGAAAAAGAATACGGACATAGCATTCCCGTTCTGGCTGAAGTTTCGCAGCGCGGTCATGGCCGGCCATGCTCGGTTTGCGGCCTTGCCAAGCGTCATGAGATGAACCGAATTGCTCACGATCTGGGTTATGACGTTTTGGCTACAGGTCATAATCTTGATGATGAAGCGGCGGTTTTGTTCGGTAATACACTTACATGGTCAAAAGAATATCTTTTGCGACAGAGCCCCGTACTGCCTGAGCATGATGGACTGGCTCGCAAGGTTAAACCCCTGTGCCGCTTTTACGAAAAAGAAATGACCGCTTATGCCATCTTAAGCGGAATTGAGTATATTTATGAAGAATGTCCGTTTTCGGTTGGGTCCACATCCATTTATTATAAAGAACTGCTCAATCAAATGGAAAACCAACGGCCAGGCGCAAAATTGACTTTTTATCTTAATTACCTGCAGGCTCGTGAAGAGGGTTTGTTTGCTGAAGATGTGACTCCAACGATTCAGCCCTTGTATAATTGCCCCACTTGCGGCCAGCCTACCAAGTATGAAGGCAAATGTTCGTTTTGCAGGATGATGGAAAAAGCTGGTTAGTCTTCAGTTTTTTTTTTATGGGTGTATCGAAAGGTTAGTAATGTATGGATCGACAATTCCGGTTTTTTGACATCATCATGGCGTTTTTTGTCACCGTGCTGGTGGTGAGCAATGTAGCCTCTTCTGCCAAGATTGTAGACTTGAAAGTTAGCCTGTTTGGGCAGCCGCTAGCTTTTGATGCCGGAACACTGCTTTTTCCCATCAGTTATATCTTTGGGGATATATTGACGGAAGTTTACGGTTTCAAGCGTTCCAGGAGGGTGATCTGGGTTGGTTTTTTTGCTCTAGCTCTGGCTTCTGCGGTCTTTTGGGTGGTTAGCATATTGCCTGGAGAGGCAACCTGGCAGGGCTACGCCGGGGAGGCTGCTTATACTGCCATTTTGGGGGGTATGTCCACGGGTGGAATTGTGCTTGGCTCTCTCGCTGGATATTGGAGCGGTGAGTTTTCCAATTCATTTATGCTGGCAAAAATGAAAATCCTGACCAACGGCAAATACCTGTGGATGCGTACCATCGGAAGCACCCTGGTTGGTGAACTGGTTGATTCGATAATTTTTGTCGTGGTCGCTTCCTTTTTTGGCGTTTTTCCGTGGAGTCTGTTTGTTACACTTACGGTAACAAATTACCTGTTCAAAACCAGTGTAGAAGCTTTAATGACACCTGTTACTTACCTGCTGGTAAACTTTCTTAAGCGGGTTGAGCATGAAGATTATTACGATCGCGGAACAAACTTTAACCCTTTCCAAACTTGATATATCTGGTTCCTCGCTCAAAAAAGAAGCGGATTGCGCCATGGTATATGGCGCAATCCGCTTCTTAATCTACTGGCTGGTCATTAAACTGGTTTTATCACATTCGTTTTGTAAGGTATTCTATGGCGATTATGGCAGCAAGCGTCTGTTCATCTCCACTACATCTGCCTGGACCTGAAGCAATTGATCCCGCAGGCTTTGTACATCATTTCCATAACGCAACCTGCGTGCCAGGAATGAGAATTCTTCGCTGCCGAAAATGGGCACAGTGACATCTTTGGAATTACCCCTCACCACGCGCATTGAATCGATTAACCATCGTAAAAAGGTGTGCGCCTTGTGAAGTTTTGTGTAATCAGCGAAAGCGATGATTTCCAGGCGAAGTAATTCAGACATAGCTTGGCGAATATTGGTCAGGCGTAGGGAAGGAAATTCAGCTCCGCGGTTGATCTGCAAGCCCTGGATAAGATATTCAATGTCGACCAGCCCGCCCGGGCTGTACTTTGCGTTGAATTTACCTGCGCTAACCAGGTGCCGCACCTGGCGTTCACGCATGGCTCGCATGGATGTTACATCGAATGCAGCACTATTGTAGATGAAATCATCCCGTAATGTGCATAGGCGAAATCCCAGGGCTTTGTTGCCAGCGATCAGGCGCATTTTGACCAGCGCCTGTCTTTCATATGCCCAGGCAGGTCCATTTGGGGAGTAGTAATGCTGGAATGAATCAAGGGACACCGCCATGCTGCCCGCTTTTCCATACGGGCGAAGTTGCAGGTCTACTTGAAAAATCCCTTCCTGCCGGGCGCGGATTGCATTTAAAAAGTTTTGTACCACTTTCTCATGAAAGACCGAGCAAGCCAATGGTTCTGTTCCATCTGTTTGTCCTTCACCGGAATAAACAAACATTAATTCAATATCTGATGCAAAACCCAGTTCGCGCCCACCGCATTTACCCAGGGCCACCACACTCATTTGCGAGATGCTGCCATCTCTTAATCTTGGCGTGCCGTGCAGGCTGCGCAGATCTTCGTTGGTCAGATGATATGCAGAGTTGACCACGACCTCAGTCAGATCAGTCAATTCTTCAGAAAAATCCCAAAACTCTTTTGTGTGTCCCAGAATATGGCGCATATCGATGCGGAACATTTCCCGGTCCTTAAAGGCATTCAGGGAAGTACGCCAGGGCGCATCTTCGCTTGGGGGCTGTGGGCCAGCATGCACGGTTGCAAGAACTTCCTGAAGTTCAACTTGCAATTCGCTGCGACTCTTGGCAGTTGACAAGGCTCCTGCTTCACTGACCACTGGAAACAGGTTTGCATACTGCATGCGCATAAAGTCGTCCCAAAGAAAGTCACTTACCCCCAGCAGGCGCGCCAGGTTGTCCATTACTTCGGGGTTTTCTATGGAAGTTAACTCATTTGCCCAATGCGGGCGGGCAAACAACTGTGCCAGAAATTCACGGAAGTGAAGTAAGGCCGATGCCGGGTTTGGGGATCGAGGCAGCAAATGTGTGAAATGCTTGATCAGCACTGCGGCAGTGCGTAGTTCGTGCAACTTTTCGGGGTCAGAGATTTTTTTATTATTTTCATCTGTTACATACAACAGATCATCCACTCGCGGCCCATCCGTTTGTACCACCATTCGCGCGATGTAGGTGTGCGTCAACGAAAGGGCATTGGTGAATTCATACAGAAAACCCACTGTATCAGCGGTCTGGATATGTAAGGCTGTGTATCGTTTTGAACTTGTGTTGTCTATGCTAATTTCGATCGGGTAGAGTGGACGTTCAACACTTTCGATTTCTGCGAAAAGCACCCCAACGCGTTTGGCCAGGATACTGCGCGCTTCTCGCCGCTGGCCGGTGTGCAGCATTTTTAACAGGGCATGCAGATCGTTTGCGTAACTCTGCCAATCAGGGATGGCTTGACCCAGAGGTTTGACACTGAATACATCCACGATTTTGCGCCGGTTTAGGCTGGCTGGCAGCTGCTCTTTGCCAGCACCTATTCGGCTTACAGATCGAATGCGGCGTTTTGTGGTGATTTCAGAATTTGGGACCGGCTTTTCCAGTGTTTCGTAAGTGAAAATTTCCCCGGACTGGATGTCCAGACCATGCACAAACATCAGTCCACAGATTAGCGAAAGTTCTCCCAGGTAATCATAGGCCACGACTGTTACTTTCCATCGTCCATCGCTTTCAAGGATGGCTTCCACATGCACAAGCTGCTCTTCGTTTAGTTGTTCAGCAAGGCTGGCGTGGCGGCTGATTTCCTCTTTTGAAAATGCGCTGGCATACGAAGAGTCCATTCGATCCAGGTGTTGGCGGGTTGAATCTGGTGCCGCTGCTGGCGTGGAAGGTTCAGGTGTTGGTTCTGTTTCGATGCCGCCAATAAACTTGGAATACACTGCACGGATGGCCTTACTGTGCTGTTGAAATCGCTCCAGGAAAGCTTCGCGGGTGGCGAAACCAAGCCGCCGGGCCAGCAGGTGGATGGCAGCCGGGTCAGATGGCAGGCTGTAAGTTTGGCGGTAATGCATCATTTGCAGGAAATGTTCCACTGTCCGCTGAAAGATGTAGCCATCGGTGAGTACACGGGCTTCATGTGTGCTGATATGTCCGTATTTGACCAACCGGCGTAGTGCTTGCAGGGTTGATTTTTTACGCAGCTTTGGGTTGGCCCCCCCATGTGCAAGTTGCAAATATTGAACGACAAATTCAACGTCACGGATCGATCCCTCGCCGAGTTTTACCTGTCCCCACTCTTTGCCTTTCGAACGCAGGATTTCCTCAGTGCGTTGCTTCATGGCATGCACGCTTGCGCGCAAAGTTTCGGGGTTTTCGCCAAAGATAAAGGGTTCGACCTGTTTTAAAAAATCATCCCCCAGTGTTTTGTCACCAGCGATGGGTCGGGCTTTGAGCAGGGCCTGTTTTTCCCACAGGCGCGCATTTTTATGCAAGTAGGCCAGGTAGCCATTGACCGTGCTGACTAACGAGCCGTCGCGTCCCCAGGGACGTAAGCGCATATCAACGCGATAGAGAAACCCTTCTTCAGTCATACTGGCCAGCGCTTCGATGAGAAGCTGCCCCAGGCGCAGGTAATCGGTTCCGTTTTCTGCGGACAGAAAAAGCAAGTCAATATCCGAACTGTAATTAAGTTCTCCACCGCCCAGTTTGCCCATGCCAAGTACAACGAATCCTGTAGAGTCGGTCTGGCTTTGTTGGCTGGCATATCCCAGGCAGGCGCGAGTCATCCCATCCGCCAGGTTTGAAAGCTGTCCTGTCACGGCTGGCAGGTCGTACAGACTGAGCAAGTCGCTTGCGCCAATACGCAGTAGTTCTGCACGTTGATATTGGCGCAGGGCAATCAGGTGTTCGGTGATAGGCCGATTTTTATGCGATTGCAGTGCTTCTTGTTCAAATTCATCCGCACTTTTCTGCCGTGCCAACAGGGCGCGATCTGTCAGCCCATCCAATCGGCGCGGGTTGCGCAGTAGGATTTCGGTCAGGAATTGGCTTCCCGCGAAAATCGTGACTAATATTTCGAGCGTGCGCGGGTTTTCGCTGAGTTTTTGGAAAACTTCGCCTACATGTGAGTCGTTGGAAAAGCGTTCCAGGTTGACGAGCGCTTGCTGTGGATCGGCACAGGCTGAGAGAGTGATCAGCAAGTAAGGCAGCAGCGTGCTGAGAGACTGACGAACCTCGCTGCTGCGCCGGGAAATTTGTT
>JBBRWF010000095.1:0-11215 GCA_038249405.1 Anaerolineales bacterium | reverse complement strand
GTGGTGCACTCGTCCACCCCGGTCTCACCAATGATTGCTTTGGCGCCAAAAGATACTGGCATCTGTCCCATGACCCACTGCGAGGTCGTGATCGGGTAAACGCCCATATCCAGCAGCGTGCCGCCCGCCAGTTCCGGGTTCAGCCAGCGGTCATTCTTGCCTTTGGGAATGTTGAACCCGAAGGTCGAAGACAACAGGTGGATGTCGCCGATTGAGCCCTCATCCAGCCACTTGCGGATGGGTTCAAAGATCGGCAAATAGCGTGTCCACAGCGCTTCCATCAGAAAGACTTTTTTAGCCTGGGCCGTTTCGATCAGGATTTTTGCCTGGGCGGCGTTCACCGTCAGCGGTTTTTCGCACAGTACGGGCTTGCCTGCGTTCAGGCACAGCATGGTATTTTCAAAATGGAACGGGTGCGGGGTGCCGATATAGATCGCGTCTACTTGCGGGTCATTGACCAGTGCTTCATAAGAAGTATAGGTTTTCTCTCCACCGTATTTCTTCGCAAAGGCTTCGCCGCGTTCTAGGTTGGTGCTGGCTACTGCATACAGCGCCGCGCCTTCCACCACCTTCAAATCTTCCGCGAACTGCTGCGAAATTCGTCCAGGTCCTATCAGACCCCAGTTAAAGCGTTTGATTGCCATGTTTACTCCTGTTCAAGCGTGGAGGCGGAAGGATTTCCCAGCCATTCTTCAATTAATACCACAGCTTCTTCCACCAGTGCGGAGGTTTCCGGGGATAGTTCGCGGTCAAATAAAAAGCGGTATCCGCGCACCGAGAGCAGTACGGCCTGCGGCTGGCGGTTATAAATCGCCGCGCACATCGCCAAAAGTGACTGGGGTGTCAGATGGTGCGTGAACGGTGAGTGCTGGAACTCACTCTGCACTTCAATGATGCGCACCGGCTGAGGAATGTCGCCGGTGTGCGCGTCTACAAAGCACACACGCTCGTAGTCGCTCAGATCTTCAGCCATCTCTGGTGTCAACTGCAAATTAAACGCAAAATCCAGCCGGTCGTTGATGGGGAACTCGTCGTCATACGTCAACGGTGCTGGTAGACCAAGTCGTTCAGCCAGCGCTCGAAGAATATGCCAGGCGACCCCATCGTCCTGCCGGTCTGGATTTCCATAACCAATCAGCAAAATGCGCTTCAAGGATTAACGGCCGTAGCCTGTGCCCATGATGTAGTTTTCCAGCTCGATGATCGTACCTTTTTGTTCTTCGAGCAAGGCTTCAGCCAAACGGCGCAGAGATACAATCCCAATCACGCGCCCGTTTTCCAGTACAGGCAGGTGGCGCACATGGTATTTTCCCATCAGTTCTGCGCACTGGCGCACCGGGGTCTCAGGCTTGATCATTACCATTTCTTTGGTCATCACATCCTGTACCAGGGTTTCGCTTGCCACCCGGCCTTTAACCTCACCCTGGCGGGCATAATCGCGCTCAGTGAAGATACCCACATACTTATCACCATCAACGACCAGCACCGCGCCGGTGTTGCTTTCAGCCATCACTTTGAGTGCATCCAACACTGTGCCGGTGGATGGGATAGTGTAGATATTATCATGTGATTTTTCGTTGAGCAGTTTGCGAACGGTTGCCATAAGTTTGTTCCTTTCGGGATGAGAATACGAGAAACTAGGATAAGCCTGATGATATCAGCAAGTCCTATTTATTTTACGTCGAAAGTGCCTTTATGATCAAAATTCCCTCTTGCTCTTTGGTAGAGATCAAATGCGAACAGGATGTACAGGATATTCAGGATAAGTCATTTCAAATTGGATTTATCCCTGGGTTCCTGAACATCCTGTACTTTTTTAACTTAATCGCGAGTCAGCGTCTGGAGCAGCGCACCATCCGGCCCTAGGATCTCGACCTGGATTGGCATCTGCCCAACGGCGTGTGTGGAGCAGGAAAGGCACGGGTCGTAAGCGCGGATGGCGGCCTCGACACGGTTCAGCATGCCTTCTTTCACATCCGGGCCGTGTACGTAAGTCTTGGCCACGCTGTCCACCGCGTTGCTCATTGCCCAGTTGTTGTGCCCGGTGCTGACGATCAGGTTGACCTTCAGCAGTTTGCCGTGTTCGTCGGTGGTGTAGTCATGGATCAGCGTCCCGCGTGGGGCTTCGATCACACCCACGCCATGTCCGGTGAAGTTGCGGCGTGTGTTCAGGATCTCAGTGCTCAGAATGTCTTTGTCTTCGCACAGTATGCGCGCGCGTTCCACGGCGAACAGGGCTTCGATCAGGCGTGCATAGTGATAATACAGCGTGTTTTCCACCGGTTTGCCGGGGGTCAAGGCCTTGAAAAGCTTCAGTTCTTCGTTCGCCAGCGGAGTATCGATCTTTTCAGCGATGTTCAGGCGGCCCAGCGGACCCACCCGGTACACACCGTTCGGATAGCCCATTTTCGTGTAGTAAGGAAACTTGAGATAGGACCAGGGCTCAACATGCTCCGAAATGATCTTCAGGTAGTCGGCGCCGTCGAAGCGTTCCAGGTCCTGCCCGGCGCTGTCGATCAGGCGGATATCGCCGTCATACAGTTCCAGGCCGTTCTGCGGGGTCACCAGTCCAAAGTAGCCAGTGGGGAAGACCGCGAACTTGTTGATGTCTTCCATGTTCTTTTCGGCCCAGTCCTTCATAATTTGCAAGCCGATTTGCAATGCTTCCACCGCGCCGTCCACACCCTGCAGGATGCTGTCGCGCTCGGCGGGTTGTAAGGCTTTGTTGACTCCACCTGGCACGGCAAAATTTGGGTGTATGCGCCGTCCGCCTAGTGTGCGGATGATCTCCTGCCCAAACTTGCGCAGCATCACCGCTTTCACTGTCAATCCGGGGTTCGCGCCGATCAAGCCCACCACGCTGCGTACTTCAGGTGATGCGTCGAAACCCAGCAGCAGGTCAGGTCCGGCCAGTTCAAAGAAATGCATGCCGTGACTCTGGATGATCTGCCCCATGTGCATCAATTCGCGCAGCAGGTTGGCAGGCCGCGGAGGCGTCTGCCCGGTCAGTGCGTCTGAGGCTTTGGCGGCTGCCAGGTGATGGCTGACCGGGCAAATGCCGCAAATACGCGGGGTGATCTGCGGCATTTCAAAGTACAGGCGGCCTTCGCAGAACTTCTCGAAGCCGCGGAATTCATTCACATGCATGTAGGCATGTTCCACCGAGCCGTCATCCTTCATATGGATGGTGACTTTGGCGTGTCCTTCGATACGGGTAACGGGTTCAATCGTGATTTTTTGTGTGCTCATAATGACCTCAGCCTAGTTCCAGTGCAGCATTTCGTCTTTGAGTTCCGGCTTGCGGCCCTGGGCCAGTTCGGCGAGAACATAGAAAATTACATCCGCATCTGGCGGGCAGCCGGGCACGTTGTAATCCACATCCACTACTTCGTGCAGCGCGCGGGTTTGGGTCATGGTTGCCAGTTCCGGATCATTCGGGATCTGGCTGCCAGGTTCGTTGCTTTCCGCATCCACATAAGCGCGTTGCAACGCTTCGTGCACACCGCAGAAATTACGCATGGCGGGCACGCCGCCAAAGACGGCGCAATCACCCAGCGCCACCAGTATCTTGGAGCGCTGCCGAAATTTGCGGGCTACTGCTTCGTTGGCGGTGTTGTTGATGCCGCCTTCCAGAATGCCCACATCTACACCGGATTCGTCCGGTTCTTTCAAGTCAGTGATCGGGCTCGAGCGCAGGTCAGCCAGTTCTACCACCTGCAGGATACGCTCATCCATATCCAATAAACTCATGTGGCAGCCAGCGCAGCCGCACAACCAGTCCGAAGCAATCTTTGGTTTTGCCATGTTGTTTCTCCTTTACCGTTAATTAAGCGCCACGCTGCTGGCGCGTTCGTGCAGGGCAGTCTGCCAGTCGTGCTTGACCGGCATGTTCATGCGCATGGCCACTTCGGCCAGCACGGCGCTGTTTTCGCGCACATTTTCGGGGGCGTTCACGGCTTTTTCAGCCTGCTGCAAGCGCCCATCCAGGTTCAGGTAGTGCCCGGCTTGTTCAGACCACAAACCCACCGGCAGCACCACTTCCGCTTTTTCAGTCAGCTTGGAAGCGTAGCTGGCTTGCACCACCAGGTAGGGTGCCTGGCTCAGACGTTCCAAAAGCCATTTGGAGATGTAATCATCGCCGATAGCTGCATAAACTGCATGTTGTCCATCCAACGCAAAGGCAGAATCCAGCCCAAGCTGTGCCGCAGCCAGGCTGTTGGCCTCGCCTTTGACGGAGATCAACCCGTTGCGTTCGCCGTCCACTGCGCCAGTCAGTTTTGCCAGCGCCAGCAGAGCTTCCACCAGTTTTTCATCGCGTCTGGCGGTCAGGCCTTTGCCAAACAGGATCACCGGGCTGACGGCTTGCGCCAACATGCGCGCGGCGCGTTCGAGTGCGGCCTGTTCAACGCCACAGGTTTTTACAGCCGCCGCGATCAGCGCGTCTGCATCTTTGATGACCAGTGCGGTCCGTCCCAGGCCTTCCTTGACGATCACGGCTTGCAGACCTTCGATCAACGTCAGATCGCTGCCGCTTTGTGTCTTTAGGGAGACATCGGCCAGCTCGTCCAGTTCGCTGGCTTCCGGGTCAATGTTGACCAGCCGCATGCCTTTGGGCAGTGCGCGCTTCACCAGGAAACCCGTCACCATGTGGCTGCGTGCCACGTTTGCGCCTACGCATAGTACCATATCGGCGTTGCGCAGCACATCCAATTTACCTTCAAATGCGCCAACTTTTTTGGCGACCGCACTGACGGCTGCAGTGGTTATGCCTTCTTCGGTGCTGGTGACCATGCCGCTTTTGCATCCGTCCGCAAAAAGCTCTTTGAACATGCTCAGCGCTTCGGCGGGCAGGCGCGTGGAGGCGATGGCTGCAAGGCCGCCGTTCTGTTTGCCAGCCAGCGGCTTCAATTTGTCGGCCACTGCGCCCAGGGCTTCATCCCAACTGACCGGGGTCAAAACGCCGTCCTTGCGCATCAGCGGAGTTGTCAGGCGCTGGCGGGTTTCGTTCATTGGGTCGTAACGCCCGTGCTCGCACAGGATCCCGTGATTGACCGCGCCGTCCCAATCGCCTTCAATGCGCACAATGCGGTTATCGTGTACGATCAGTTTCACGCCGCAGCCCACAGAACAGCCCACGCACACCGATTTGATCTCGGTCATCGCCAGGTCGTGACCCTGGTAGGCGCTCGTGCGGTCGATCAATGCGCCGGTCGGGCAGACTTGTACGCACGTGCCGCAATTGATGCAGGTGCTCTCGCCCAACGGCACATTCGTATCGGCGACCACCAGGGTGGATGCGCCGCGCTCAGCCATGCTCAGCGTGAAGTTACCCACCAGTTCGCCGCAAGCCCGCACACAGCGCCGGCACAGGATGCAGCGGTTGTTATCCAGCACAAAATAGGGATGGCTGCTGTCCACCGGGAACTTGTTCCAACCCGGCTGCATCGGCCAGTGGGTCATGCCTTCGTGATAGGCCGCGTTCTGCAGGTCGCAGTCGCCGCCGCTCACCTGGCAGAATGGGCAGAAATGGTTGCGCTCGCTGAAGAGCATCGACAAAATGAACTTGCGCGATTTTTTAAGTGCTTCAGTTTCTGTGTTGACCACCATGCCGTTGCTGACTGGCAGGGTGCAGGATGCGATCGGGACGCGGAAGCCCTGCACATCTACAATGCACAGGCGGCAGCCGCCGAAGGGCGTCAGTTCTTTGTGCGCGCACAGGGTCGGAATTTCAATCCCGGCTCTTTTGGCTGCCGAGAGGACAGTGCTGCCTTCGGGAGCTTCGATCTGTTGGCCATTAATTGTGAGTTGAACCATGAGTACCTCGTTTATAAACTATTTTGGTGGCAAACCCTGAAGGTTTTTTAGTGTTTTTTTGAGTAGGAAACCTTTGGGTTTCAAATATTGAAGAAAATCAAACCGTTTCCACTTCGGCGGCCATGTCGCACACACCGCTCGGGCACACGCCCAGGCGAATATGCGCTTCGACTTCCGCGCGGAAATATTTAAGCGTATCGCGGATCGGTACCGATGCCGTCTGTCCCAGGCCGCAGTTGGAAGCGATTTCCAGCTCTGTCGCCAGCAGTTCCAGCGTGTCCAGGTCGCTGAGCTGAGCCTGTCCGCGGCTGATTTTTGTCAGGATCGTCAGGGCGCGGTCGGTGCCCACCCGGCACGGTGTGCATTTGCCGCATGATTCAAAGCGGAAAAATTTCATCAGGGTCATCGCCAGATCCACCACACACGTGCGTTCATCGCAGATCAGCAGCGCGCCGGATCCAAGCGAAACGCCTGCTTTGCGGAAGGACTCGAAGTCCATGGGCGTATCCTGCAGGCTGGCCGGAATGATCGAGCCGCTTGAGCCGCCGGTCTGGGCCAGTTTGAACGTTGATCCGGGTTGCAATCCTTGCCCGTAGATGTTGATCACTTCGCGCAGGGTGATGCCCATCGGCACTTCGATCAGCCCGCGGAAGTTGACATTGCCCAGAATGGTGTAGGTCTTGGTGCCCGGGCTGGAGGGCGTGCCGAGCCCACGGTACCACTCGCTGCCGTTCAGCAGGATCGGCGCCACATTTGCCAGCGTTTCGACATTGTTGACCAGCGTTGGTTTGCCCCACAGGCCGTGAGTGGTCGGGTAAGGCGGCCGCGCGCGTGGTTCGCCGCGTTTGCCTTCGATCGATTCGAGCAGGGCGGTTTCTTCGCCGCACACGTATGCGCCTGCTCCGCTGTGCACATGGATGTCAAAATTAAGGCCTGAGCCTAGAATGTCTTTGCCCAACAGACCGTATTCGTGCGCCTGGAGGATGGCTTTTTCCAGGCGTCGCTGGGCCAGTTGATACTCGCCGCGCACATAAATGTAACCTTCGTCCGCGCCTACCGCGAAGGCCGCGATGGTCATTGCTTCCAGAATGCTGTGCGGGTCACCTTCCAGGACCACGCGGTCTTTGAAGGTTCCGGGTTCGCTTTCATCTGCGTTGCACACCACGTATTTCTTCGGATTTTTGGTCATGCTTACAAAGCGCCACTTGCGTCCGGTTGGGAAACCCGCTCCGCCGCGCCCCTGCAATCCGGATTCTTCCAGTTCTTCGATGACTTCCATGCGCGTGCCTTCCAGCGCTTTGGCAAGCGCATGGTAACCATCTTCGGCAATGTAGTCTTCGATGTTTTCAGGGTCAATGCGCCCGGCGCGCCGCAGCACAACCCGCTTTTCCATCGGCATCGAGCCTTTGCGCGCTTTCAGCCAGCCGATGCGTCCGGAAAGTTCCTTGACCGGGGCAAGCAGCTCTTCCACCACACGCCCTTTGTACAGGTGCTCTTCAACGATGCGTTTTACATCTTCGGTTGTAATCGGGCCGTACGCGCTGGCCTCCGGATAGACGATCACCAGCGGCAGCGCGTCTTCGCGTCCGCCGTCTGTGAACTGTGACAGCGAGACTTCCGCGCTCAGCCCAAAGGCTGCCAGTTCTTGTTGGAAACGCGTGTATACCCCGGCTGCGCCTCTGCGCATACTCTCCGGGTCGGTAGAAACCAGAACCATTGAACGGGTAAATTTCATTCTGCGCCTCTCATTCGTATCTGGCGAAAATATCGGCCAGTTGTTCGGCTGTGAGGTTGCCATACAGGTCGTCGTCCACCAGCATGACCGGGCCAACACCGCATACACCCAGGCAGCTAACTGTCTTGAGTGTAAATCGCCGGTCCGGATCGGTCTCACCTGGCTTCAGGTTTAGACTCTGCTGGATGCCTTTCCACAGTTCGCGCCCGCCTTGAATGTGGCATGGCGCGGATTCACAGAACTGCACTACGTGCCGCCCTGTCTTTTCGGTGTGCAGCATGTGATAGAAGGAAGCCAGCCCATACAGCTGCCCTTCCGAAACATGCACCATTTCTTTTGAGGCTGCTCCTTCCGGTAAGTTGCCGGGCAGATCATGCATTAGCTTACGCGCCAGGCGCAGCGCATCACCGGGTATATAGCCGTACTCGTGGTTGATTTCCAGCAGGATCGGGATAAAGGCATCCGCCTGGGCGCCATGATGTTCCACAGCCGCTTCCACAATGGCCTTCAAATCTTTTTCTTCGGTAATTTTTAACACGCAGGACCTCCTACGTCAGATTTATTTTGGAATTTTCTCCGAGAACTCGGCGAGCCCTGCGGTTAAACTTTTTTTGCTTGTTAACTCAGCACCGTGATCGCATTAAAGTTGCACACCTGTACGCAGATGCCGCACCGGATGCACTTATCCACATCAATCACGTGTACCTGCCGACGTTCGCCCGTGATCGCTTCCACCGGGCAGTTGCGCGCGCATACCGTGCAGCCTGTGCAGGTCGCGGGCTGGATCTCAAAGCGGATCAGCGCCTTACAGACCCGCGCCGGGCATTTCTTCTCATAAATATGTGCTTCGTATTCCGCACGGAAGTGCTTGAGCATACTGATCACCGGGTTGGGCGCGCCCTGTCCCAGGCCGCATAACGAGTTCCGGCTCACTTCAAAGCACAGGTCTTCCAGTTGTTCAATATCGCCGGGCTTGCCCTTGCCTGCGCAGATTTTCTCCAGAATTTCCAGGATGCGCCGTGTGCCAACCCGGCAGGGGGTGCATTTACCGCATGATTCGTCCTGCGTGAACTCCATAAAGAAGCGCGCCATATCCACCATGCAGGTTTCGTTGTCCATGATGATCAACCCGCCGGAGCCCATCATCGAACCGGCAGCCGTCAGCGCTTCGTAATCCAGCGGCAGGTCCAGGTGTTCAGCCGTCAAACAACCGCCCATCGGGCCGCCCGTCTGGATGGCCTTGAACTGCTTGCCGTCCTTGATGCCGCCGCCCACGTCAAAGATCACTTCCCGCAGGCTGATGCCAAATGGCACTTCGATCAGGCCGGTGTTGATCACATCCCCGGCGATGGCAAAGGTTTTGGTGCCTTTGCTTTTTTCTGTGCCCATGCTGGAGTACCACTCCGCGCCGCGTAGTAGTATCTGCGGCACAACTGCGTAGGTCTCGACGTTGTTGTTGTTGGTCGGCTTGCCCCACACACCCTTGACTGCCGGAAATGGCGGGCGTGGGCGCGGCTCGCCGCGTTTGCCTTCAATCGAGGCGATCAGCGCAGTTTCTTCACCGCACACAAACGCCCCGGCACCCATGCGCACTTCCAGGTCAAAAGAGAAGTCGCTGCCAAAGATATTCTCGCCCAAAAAACCATATTCACGTGCCTGCCCGATGGCGATATTCAGGTTTTGCACCGCGATCGGGTATTCGGCCCGGCAGTAGACATACCCGCGTGAAGCGCCAATCGCGTAGGCTGCGATGATCATGCCTTCCAGCACCGAGTGCGGGTCGCTTTCCAGTACGCGCCGGTTCATAAACGCGCCCGGGTCGCCTTCGTCAGCATTGCAGGTCAAATACTTTGGGGTATCCGCCACCTGCCGGCACAACTGCCACTTGCGCGCCGCCGGGAAGCCCGCGCCGCCGCGTCCGCGCAGTCCGGATTTCATCACCACGTCGATTACGTTTTCGGGCGCCATGCCGCTCATCACAGTTGCCAGTGCCTGGTAACCATCTTCGGCGATATAGTCTTCGATATTATGCGGGTCGATCTTGCCGCAGTTGCGCAGTACAATGCGCACTTCTTTGGGTTTCGGTGCGCCGAGCTCCTCATCCGAAACGGCCTTCTCTTGCGCGCGGAACTTTTCCACCACGCGGCCCTTCAAAAAGTGTTCCTCCACCAGGAACGGAATGTCATCCACGCTCAGGTTGGCGTAATGCACATTTTCCGGGTAGACCAGCATATCCGGCCCCAGCCGGTACGGGTCGCCAATACGCGAAGTTTCCAGCACCTGCACTTCATCCAGCAGGCCCTGGGCGATCAACTCGTCATTAAGCGCATCAATTAATTCATGAGCGCCCTTCGCCAGGCATTCCGGATCAACCGATACGAGTACATGTGAACGATAAAAAGCCATAAAAAATCCTCTACAAATGTCATCCTGTCACCGCCTGCACAACACGCTGTGCAATTCGAGCGGGCAGTTGGCAGGTGTGCCAGGCGCGGTCTTTGCGCCGCGGCAGTCTCCAAATAAGTGGTGCGCCTTCTAACAGCCTAGAAACTCACTCGCACCGTTTCCATTTCCTTAAGCAGGAACAACGTAATCGTTAAGTACTTTCCCGCCCAGCACATGCTGTTCCATGATCTGGCGCGCGGCATGCGGGCTAACCTTACCGTATGTCACCGGGGCGGCTTCGCCCACCAGCACCTGCACAATCGGCTCCCATGAGTCCAGCCCGATATTGCCGGTCTGACGAACTGTAATGTTGGTTAGATTTTTCTCTTCGATGATGCTCAAAATTTCCTTTAATGTTTCGCGCGCCCCGGCTGCGATGCCGGGTGTGCCCATGCCCACCACAATCTGGATGCTGCCGGGCGCGGATTTGATCTCACGCTTCTTAAGGGCTTCTTCGCGGATTTTTTTCAGGTCTTCGAGTGATTTTACGGTTGGCATAACATTTCTCCTTGAGGCCCGGCCTGGATTGCCCGGGCAGAATTGGGGATCATGAATGAATAATATCGGTGTTCAGCGCCTGGCGGGTTTCACTCAGGCCGTCTTCCAGGCTCTGCCGCAGATAGGTCAGCACCTGGGGGTGTGTTAGCGGCAGGCCGTCCAGGGTTTCCTTGACCGGTTTGTCGTCAAATTCAAAAGTTTCTTCGTTTGTGGTGCCGCGCGCCGTGTATCGAAAGATCCAGTGCGTGTCTGGGTGAGCCACCGTCAGCGTCAAAAAGGTGCTGGCAAGATTTCCCAGCGGCATGCGGTCGATGTGCGAATGTTGAAAGTGCACATCCAAGCGCGTCCCAATCCCTGGCGTTGAAGTGATGCTCAACCCGCCGTTGCATTCCTCGGCGGCGCCCTTCAACAGCGGGATGCCCAGCCCAACCTTGCGCGTCGTGCGGCTGGTGTAGAACGGATCAGTCACCTTCTTTACTGTCTCCGCATCCATGCCGCGCCCATCATCAGCAATGCTAGCGCTCAAACGGTCCGCGCGCAGATCCTCGCAAACCTCGATCTCCACCGAGCGCGCTCCAGCGGAGACGGAGTTTTCGGCCAGGTCCAGCAGATGCAGGGCAATTTCGCGCATCGCAGCCGCTATCCTTCCAGCAGCTTCTTGATCAGCGCCGGGAACTTATTAGGCTTGATGTGCCCGATTACTTCATCATCGACAGTCACCAC
>JBBRWF010000094.1:0-11255 GCA_038249405.1 Anaerolineales bacterium | reverse complement strand
TGAAGACGCCGTCGGTTACCACCAGTCCGCGCCGGTATTCGGGCAGGTTGGCTCGGATCTGTTGTTCCAGTGAGGCCGGGTCGTTATGTTCATAGGCAACGATCTTTGCGCCCGAGAGCCGGCAGCCGTCGATGATGCTGGCATGGTTCAGCCGGTCTGAGAAGATCACATCTTCCTTGCTGACCAGCGCCGGGATGGTGGCGAGGTTGGCAGTAAAACCGCTCTGAAAGGTGATCGCAGCTTCGACGCCCTTAAAGGCGGCCAGCCGCTTTTCCAGTTCAACATGCAGACTCATGGTTCCTGCAATCGAGCGCACCGCACCTGGGCCTATGCCCATTTTGTCAATGGATTTTTTCGCCGCGCTGACGATATCCGGGTGATTGGCAAGCCCGAGATAGTTATTGGAGCAAAAATTTAGGACTTTTTTTCCATCCACCACCAACCAGGCACCCTGCGGCGATTCGATGGTGCGGATGCGGTTATATAAGCCAGCCTGTTTAAGGCTGTCGAGTTCCTGGGTAATCCAGTCAATCTTTGACATTCTTAGCTCCTGGAAAACAAATTGGGGACAACAGAATTATTATAGCGAGTTCTGTCGATGGTGAAAGTCACGTTTTTGGTGTGACAAATCACAGCCTTAATCATCCACCTGGCCTTCGGCCAACAGTCCCATTTCTGTCAACGCTGCCAGTACCTTGCCCTGGGCACCCGCCTGGATAACCACCGTGGTGGGTCCCAGCAGTTCGCCCAGAAATCTGCTTGCACGCGATTCCCGTAATTCCTTCAGTACATCCGGTTTGGAAACTTTCAACACCGCCAGGCTTTCCACGCGCGCTTCGCTGCCATTTGCATCCCAGCGCTGCAAGGCTTTTACCAGCGTGGGCGGGATGGGTGCGGCGAGGTGTTTGCGTAAAATGCCTAACAGATGCTCGGGTTTGAGCCCCTGTTCTTTGGCGCGTTTCAAAGACCCTGCGCTTACGCGATACCGGTATTCATCTGCTTTGGCTTCTTCCCACTCGCAAAAGCGTGCAATCTGGTAGCGCGCGGCGCGCGGTGCCAGTCTCGGAACTGTGATCTTGCCCTGTGAGCTGACAGTGATCTTGCCATTTTCTAGCGGGCTCTCCATCGCCGAGTGCGACTTAAATGCGCTCGGCGCGCTGTTTTCTTCTGTCGATGCCAGGTCTAGCACGCCCAGCCAGTGCAGCGGCCCGCACATGAGGTAGCGGATCAGCGCTCCGTCCACCTCGTCCCAATGGGCAAAACCACGCAGAAAGATGCCATCTGCCTCACGTTTGATGAACCACGAATCGTAATCGCCTGCCGGGCGCTGGTAATCTGGGTATTTGGTTTTGATATCGCGTACAAAAGCACCCAGACTCCACCACTGACTGTCTGGCACTGGTTCCAGCAGGTTGAGCAGAAATTCACGTGTCACCAGCGGCTGGTTTGTCCAGGCGCCTTCAAAGCTGAGGCCCTGGAGCTGGCGAAGTTCGTCAAACCTTTCGCTGGCCTGCCAGCTTTCGAGCAGCAGCGCCAGGGCTTTTTGGCGCGGAGCTTCCAAAAAGGACTTGACCGCCTCAGGGTTCAGCCCGGAGGCATTGATCAGCCCGGCAATTTGCAGCAGGTCGCGCATGATTGGCGCGGGCAGGCTGGTGCCGGGCATTTCTATTCCCAGGCGCATGGCGGCCAAAAAGGTGCAGGCGTCATCCAACACACGGTCATTGGCGGGGGTGGGGCAGGCTTTTTCTGCCGGGGAAGCCGGGCGGCCGGGTGCTTTTTCATCCGGTGGGGTGGGCGCATCCAGTTTGGTTTTGGGGGATGGCGCTTGTTTTACGGGTGGGGTCTTTTCTACTATTTCATCTTCTTCGACAAGCGCCATTGATTCTTCATCATCAGCGTAAACCGCCGCTTCTTCTTCCACCTGGGCAGTGCCTTCGAGCAGACCGGCAAAATCCATTGCCATCAACAGGTCATCAGGGATGAAGGCGAATTCCTGTGGGCCTTTTTCGCCATCAAAGAATTTTCTACCAATCAGGGCGCGGTACCAGAGGACTTCGGCGGCGGAACCTGGGTGCAGATGCGGCTGATCCCGGTCGCGCTTGCCGGGTCCCATCTCGCGTACTTCCCCAAAGCGCCGCGCAAAGGCCACCCAGGGCATGCGTCCATCATCGCCAGCCAGGCTTTCCAGGCTGGAACGCGCATCTTTGGGCAGGGTTACCACCACCTCTTCGAGCAGTTCGGCATCGCACAGGCTTTCAGAAAGTTCAATAGCCGCTTCTGCGGGGTCTGAGGAGGCCAGTTCTAGCCCCCACAGCGAGGCGACAATGCGCAGAAATCCGATATCGTTGGATGGCAGGGTTTGGGCCAGGGATGGCATAAGTTCAGACCCTATCCACGCACTACGCGCAGGGCTTGTGGCAGAATTTCAAAGGTGAGGCCCTTGATATTGCTGCCAAAGCTTGTGTAAATCTCGCCGTCAGCATGAATGTACATGGGGCGGTCGGATGTGAACTTGAGCGATTTTCCGGTGCCCATTTTTATCTGTGGAAAGCGCATGTGTGTGCCCTTCATAAATTCGGGTACCAGTTGGAACATGGTCAGGCGTCCGCATTTCTTGACCATCACATAATTCAAAATGCCGTCATCGTTTTTGGCTTCGGGGGCCAGCAAGAACCCGCCGCCTTCGCGCGGGCCATTGCAAATGGTGACCATCAGCGTTTGCTGCTCCCATTTTTCTCCGTCGCTTTCCACTTGCATACTGAGGGGGTCGTGGTTCAAGATGATGGTTTGGATGACAGCCGTCAAATACATAAGGAACCCGCGCACAATGGGCAGTTTGTGCGAGCGAATGGTGACGACCGAGTCAAAGCCGATCCCGGCGGTGTTATCAAAAAACTCTTTACGGCCGTTCTCATCTGTCATCACCGCAATATCCAATGGGGATGGTTCATGGATCAGCGCGTGCGCCAGGGCGCGGTCAGCTTGCAATGGTATGCCAATCGAGTAGGCAAAGTCATTGCCGGAACCGACCGGCACCACACCCAGCACCGGGCGCTTTTCTGGTGGAACCTGCATCAGCCCATTAACTACCTCGTGGACCGTGCCGTCCCCGCCCATTGCAATCACCAGTTCATACCCATCCAGGGCGGCCTGCCGGGCCAGTTCGGTGGCGTGCGTGGGGTAGACCGTGCCGCTCCAATCCGCACCCCCGTGTTCCGCGATGATCGGGCGCAGGTCATTGGCAGAGCGCCAGGCGCTGCCCAAATTGGCCATTGGGTTTAAAATCAACTTCACTTTTTTGGGCATGGGTTACTCCGAAGGCAGAAAGTTGCACTTATGATGGGAAATATCTCTTGCATGCAGAATCCGGATCTCTTTTCAAAGACCACGCTACAAAAACTGTTAATTATCTTCTGCACGCTCTGCAACCATAAAATCCCCACGCGCCTGGCGTTTTGCGTGGTACAGAGCTTCATCAGATGCTCGCAGCAATTCGGATGCGGTTTGGGCGTGGATGGGGTAAACGGCAATTCCGCCAGTGACGCTTAAATTTCGATGTGTACCATCCGGAAGCTGGATTTCAAGTTCAGTCATTTTGTTTTTGATATTCTCGGCAACTTGTTTGGCAGATTCAAGATTGGTTTCAGGCAAAATTACCATGAACTCATCGCCGCCGTAACGTGCCAGAAAGTCGGTGCTGCGCTGTGTGCGCGCCAGGAATTGGGCGTATTGGCGCAGAATTACATCGCCCGTGCTGTGCCCATAAGTATCATTGATAGCCTTGAATCCATCCAGATCGATCATAAAAATGGCGAACTGATGCCCGTAGCGCGAAGCGCGCTGGACATCGTTTTCCAATCGGGCATCTAACGCAAGCCGGTTGGGCAGGCCTGTCAGCGTATCGCTCATCGCCTGGGTAGCCATCGCCTGGTGCAGGCGGGCATTCATAATCGCCAGGGCAGCCTGGTCAGCCAGCAACCCCAGCAGGCGTAATTCAGATTCCGAGAACCCTCCTACCGACCAGCGTGCCATGTTCATTACACCGACTACAATTTCACCTGACATGAGGGGAATGCTGAATATCGAACCAGCCCAGTCTACAGGCGCATTGGCAAACAGCTCATGCGAGTGCAAATTTTCCACAACCATTGGTTTGCGTGAGCGTGCCACACTGTATGTCATGCCGGTCGGGCGTGGAAGCGTGGTGATCTGGTTGCGCTGGCCTTGGGAATCCAGCGAAGCGCCAAATTTGAGAGTATCGTCCTGGTAGAGGAAAATTGTGGCGTCTTTTGCGCCTTTCATCAGGCGCATGGCTTCAGTTACGATGGTCTCAAGCACCACATGCATTTGCAGGCTGGAGGTGAGATTGGCCGTGATACGTTTGAGCGCATCGAGCTCGGCCGCTTGTTGTTGAATAATAGCCAGCAGGTTATGATGATGAGTGACATTGGCCAATATCCTGGATGCTGCGCGCGCATTTTCCTCTGTTTTTTCATCGGTTTGCGCAAGTTCGAGCATCAAATCCAGTGTGCGCAAAATTTGCTCACGCTGTTCTATAGAATATTTTCCTGGGGCCAGTTTGCGGCGCGCAGCCTGCAGCAATTCCTGCCGAGATTTATCCATAAGTTTGACTAATACAAAGCAGGGTTATGCTCGGTTTTGCGCTGTTAAAGGGAACTCTGGAGTATGTTAAAATGAACATGTTAGTTATTCAACCTTCCGGAGGAATTATGCCTGCTGCTAAACTACCAGCCGCCACACCACTTCAGCCTCGCCGTCGAGTCATTCTGATTGGTTCTGCCAGGGGGCTTGGGGCAGCTATGGCGCGCCGCCTGGCCCGCGAGGGCTATTCCCTGGCCTTGATTGACCGCGATGAGGCGCTGTTGGAAAAACTTTGCCAGGAGATTAATGCATCCAGTAGTTCCGCAAAAGCGCTGCCGTTCGTTCATGATGTAACTTCTTTTGATGAAATTCCCGCGCTGCTCCAAAAAGTCATGATTGATCTGGGTGGATTGGATTTATTGATTTATATAGCAGGTATTTTACTACCCACTACGCCTACAACCTACGATTTTGAAAAAGATCTTAAGATGATGCAGGTCAATGCGCTGGGCGCCCAGGCCTGGTTTAATGCCGTTGCACCGGTTTTTCAATCTTTGAAATCCGGGCACATCGTAGGCATCTCTTCGGTGGCGGCCGACCGCGGCCGGGTGGGCAATCCTGGCTACAATGCATCGAAGGCCGCTCTCGCCACCTATCTCGAAGCATTGCGCAATCGGCTCAGCCGCTTTGGTGTCCACGTGCTGACTGTCAAGCCTGGTTTTATGGATACGGAAATGTTAAAAAGCTCTCCCCGCACGTTTTGGGTGGTTTCGCCCGAACAGGCTGCGGATGATATCTGGAAAGCGATCAAAACCCGCAAACAAACCATTTATACGCTGGGCCGCTGGAAATGGATTATGCTGATCATTCAGCACATTCCATCCATTATCTTCCGCCGCCTGTCATTCTGATGCATGGAGGGAGGGCAGTACCGGCTTCAATCTAAAATTCCTGTCCTCTAAAAAAAAATATGACTACTTCAATACTACCTTATGAACACCTTACTTATCTGGAAAACTTTGGACACTCGCTGCGCGCGGCATCCTACTTGTACAGGCCAGCCAACACCGAAGAAATCATCGAACTGTTCAGGTTTGCCAAGCAAAATGGTTTGAAGATAACCACGCGTGGGGCCGGTCGTTCCTATAATGATGCGGGTCTTAACAGCAGCGGCATCGTCATGGATCTTACCGGTATGAATAAGATCCTCTCATGGGATGCCCAGACCGGTCTCATTACCGGCGAACCGGGTGTTACGCTTGAACAACTCTGGCACACCGTTTTGCCTGGCGGCTGGTGGCCTCCGGTGGTATCGGGTACCATGACCACCACACTGGGCGGCTGCCTGGGCATGAACATCCATGGCAAAAATAATTTCAAAATGGGTACAATTGGCGAGCATGTGCAGGAATTTACTGCCCTGCTGCCCACGGGTGCCGAGATCACTTGCTCACCCACCAAAAATGGCGACCTGTTCTATGCATTGATCAGCGGCATGGGCATGCTGGGCGTGTTTACATCGATCACACTCAAGATGAAAAAGATGTATTCTGGTCTGTTACAGGTGCATGCCTACCCGGCGCCCAACCTGCATGCACATCTCAAGGCCATTGAGCAGGATGCTCCGGAATATGACTATACCGTAGGTTGGTTGGATGCCACGGCTGGCGGCAGTGGCCTGGGGCGCGGACAGATTCACTCTGCCAAATACCTACACGAAGGCGAAGATCCGGAACCGCAGAAAACCATGCAAGTCGGCTACCAGACTCTGCCAGCCACCATGTTCGGTGTCTTTCCAAAGTCAATCATCCATTATTTCATGGCCCCGTTTACCTTCAACCTGGGCTTCTGGATGATTAATACTGCGAAATACGTTGCCAGCCTGCGGGATGGCAACTACCCCCAATCACATGCAGCCTTCCACTTTTTGCTTGATTATGTCCCCAATTGGGAATTGGCTTTCGGTCATCTGATCCAGTACCAATCATTTGTCCCCAAGGAAACCGCTGAAGAGGCCTGGAAAGAGCTGCTGACACTTTCACAAAAGCGCGGCATGCCCTCCCATCTGGGTGTGACCAAACGCCATCGCCCAGATAAGTTCCTGTTTTCGCACGCTGTGGATGGGTTTTCATTGGCGCTTGACTTCAAGGTGACAAATGGTAATCGCGCTGCCATGTACAACATGCTGCAGGAGTTTGACAAAATTGTGCTTCAGGCTGGCGGGCGTTTTTATTTCGCCAAGAACAGCGAAACTTCCCCGGAGACCACGCTCAAATTCCTGGGGGCTGAGACCCTGGCGCGCTTCCGAGCCCTTAAGCAGCGCACCGACCCAAACAATCTGCTCGAATCTGATCTTTACCGGCGTGTTTTTGCAGGATAAAGTGCAAAGGGTGACCGAAAAAGTCACCCATTTTTTTAATCGCTGGCTATTCTTTTTTGGTCTTTGAAAGCTTGATGACCACATCAGTGGGCAGAGCAAGCCCGGCTTCGATCTCAATTGCCTTGACAATCCCCACCGGTACAGGACAGGCAGCGTGTGTGCAGTATTTAATGCCCATTTCGTGCGTCCTGGGCAAGGCACGCTTGAAAGAGATTTCTTTAAACGGCTCTACCTCGGTCAGTTCCGCTGCCATGCGCTGAATGGCAGCGCACTCACTGGTGATGTGAACCTTGCACACCCTTCCATCCATTGTAGTTTCTACCCGGGTGGAGAAACCGCAGTTACCTGCCATGATTTCCGCTTGAGCCATAAGACATTCCTCTTTTCTGTGCAGAAGTATTATGTGATTAGATGCGCAAGGGCCTGGAAAGTTGCAAAGCGGGATGAAATGCTAAAAACGCAATATTCTCTCACGCTTCCACATCTCGACCCCGCGCTCACCAACTGACGACCTACAACCGCGATTACGATTTTCGTTGGCTCGAACAGCGTCTTGTCCCGCAGGGTTTTCGCCTCGTTTTCTTGACCCGTTCCCCGGCTGGAGCTGGATATCTCGGATAACGATATTCCGGCCGCTGTCGAAAAGATCGCCGATTGGATGGAGCAAACCGGCGGGCTGTATATGGATTGACAATTGATACGGTAACTTTACTGGGGTGGAATTCCTGAAATTCTCAATATGGATATTTACATGATTGCGGTGGTGCTTGCGCCCTATCGCCCTGCCCCCTTTCCCGCTGGCAAGAATAATTTTTCGTCGTGCGGGTTGTGCGGGAAAGGGGAAAATCTTTTTTTGAGAGACTGGGGAGCTAAGCTCCCCAGTCTCTCAAGCTCTTAGCCCGTCTTGATTGCGCTATTCGACATCATTTTGAGGCGAGAAAATAAGGAATGCCGGGTGAAAATGGCTATTTGGCTTCCATGAGCTTCGCGGTAATGGCTATTCGTATATCACTAAAGCCATAATGAGAATTGCTGGTGGAATTCAACATTACTACTGAAATATTCGGCTGTGGTCATTCGTCTTGCTTGTTGCAATACGGATGACCACAGCAATTTTTGAATTTACAAAATGTTATTCAACTGTTAACCTCCCATTAAATTTATTTTCTGGCAAAACAAATAGAATAGACTTACGACCACAAATTAGACCCTATTTATCGTATACACCAAAAGGAGAAAATAATAATGAAGTTTTCGAATAGCAAGTTATTCTATTCTGCAGCCGCTATGCTTGTGCTGTGTCTTGGGCTGGCAGGCACCGCGCTGGCCAAATCGATCATTGGTCCCAGCAGTTCCAGGGCTCCTTATCTTGTTTCCAGCCTGAAAGGCGTGGATATCAAATCCATCCTGACTGTTGGCGATTCTGTCAATGCCAAACCGGATGGCAGCCCTTACCGCATGGTCGGTATCCCGGATGGCCTGGGCGCGTTTGAAAATGAAGACGGTCCTTCTGATACCTTCACCCTCTTGATGAATCACGAACTTCCCGCCACCAGCGGTATCGTGCGCGCACACGGCACAACCGGCGCGTTCGTCTCAAAGTGGATCATCAGCAAAAAAGACTTGCGCGTGATCAGCGGCGAAGACCTGATTAAAAACGTGCTGGTCTGGGATGCGGCCACCGCTCAATACCAGCCTGCCAGCGCGGCGCAAAAGACCTTTACGCGCTTCTGCTCCGGTGATCTGCCCGCCAAATCTGCTTTCCATAATGATGGCCTTGGTTATAAGGGTCGTATTTACATGAACGGTGAAGAATCCGGCGTGGAAGGGCGCGCCTTCGCGCACCTGCTGAACGGTTCATCTTACGAACTGCCGCGCCTGGGCAAGTTTAGCTGGGAAAACTCGGTTGCCAACACTGAAACCGGCAATAAAACCGTGGTCGCCGGAACGGACGACGGGACCGGTGGTCAGGTCTATTTCTATGTGGGCACCAAGACCAATTCGAGCAACCCGGTTGAGGCGGCTGGTCTGACCAACGGCGAGCTGTTCAGCATCAAGGTGGACGGTATTGATTCTGAAACCAACAGCACCTTGCTGAGCGGTCCCGTGGCTTTCAGCGCTTACAACTTTGGAGATGTCTCCTCCTGGAACGGCGCCGAACTCGAAGCTCAGAGCAAAGATGCCAGCGGTGCGTTCCGCGTGACTTCTTTCCAGCGCCCGGAAGATGGCGCCTGGGATCCGCGCAACCCCAACGATTTCTATTTTGTCACCACTGCCAGCTTCACCGGCAACAGCCGACTGTGGCGCGTGCGTTTCAACGATGCTTCCAACCCGGCAGCCGGTGGCACGGTGGAAATGCTGCTTGACGGCAGGGAAGGCCAGAAAATGATGGACAACATCACCATTAATGAGCATGCTCAGATCATCATCCAAGAAGACCCCGGCAACCAGGCCTATGTAGCCAGGATCTGGCGCTATGACATTGCCCGAGACCGAATGACCGAGATCGCCCAGCACGACCCCGCGCTCTTTGCCCCTGGCGGCGCTGGCTTCGTGACCCAGGATGAAGAATCCTCCGGCATCATTGATGCCTCCCAGGTGATTGATGACGGCTGGTTTTTACTGGTACAGCAGGCGCACTACCGTGCCGACACCGAACTCGTCGAAGGCGGTCAGCTGCTCGCCATGCGCATCCCAACCAACCGGTAAAACACTTTAGCGGTAAAAGCTGCAACAAAAACAAACAAAGGGTGCGAGAGCGTCCTTTGTTTGTTTTAACGTATCGTCTCAAAAAGAGTGGAAAGGTGACAGTCATCCGACGTTTTCGGAGTTAAAGCGCTGAAAATCGGATGACTGTCAGCTTGATCCCCGAATAATGCAAAAAGAGCCGGAACAAAAAACCGGCTGCATGGAGCAGACCGGTGAGGTGAAGGGGAATTAACTTTCAAAGCGGAGCTTATGCGCGGATGTTGACGATTCGTCCGGTGCCGTTGATGGTAGGGGTGGGGGCGCTCATCATACTAATCAGCGCCTGGGCCTGCATTTCCTGCGAATCAAGAATCTGCTTCATAATGGCAACGCCAATATTCTGCTTGCCGTAATCACTCTGCATGCTGGTCGCCAGGCTTGCCAGGGAATTTTGCATGATACTTACGCCATTAATTGCCATACTTCTTTATCGGCAGTTTTTGAAAAAACTAAAGGGCTGAGGATAAGTTCCATCAGCCCTTTCGTTTTAATAAATTGGCGCTGCAAGAATGCTCTATATTTATCCCTTACCCTTCAGTAGTTGATAAGCCAGCGGGCCAATGGCGCCGCGCAGCGAACGGGCGCGCAGAGCGCGGTCGAGATCGGCGATCAGGTTTTCGGGGCTTTCCAAACCAATGCTGGCGCGCACTATACCCTGGCCGGTCCACTCGCGGATGCGGGATTTTTGATCTGTGCTCAAGTACGCCGCGCTGTCGATGTACATGTCCGTCGGGTAATAAAACAACAGGCTGTGAGCATGTCCCAGTGACGTAGCATAATGAAAGACTTTGATCTTCTCAGAGAGCGTGATGGCAGCCCCCAACCCATCTTTAAGTTGGAATGTCAGCATCCCGCCAAACGCCGACATCTGCCGTTTCGCCAATGCGTGCTGCGGGTGACTCTCCAGCCCCGGATAGGTGACATGCGAAATTTTTGGATGGCCTTCCAGGAAATGTGCCACTTGCATGGCGCTCTCGCTGTGCTGGCGCATACGCAGCGGCAAGGTCACCACCCCGCGCAGGATCAACCACGCGTTGAACGGGCTGAGCGCGCCCCCGAGGTGCACCAGCATCTCCTTACGGATGCGCTGTATCTCCTTCTGTGGGCCAATCACAACCCCGCCCAGCGCGTCGCCGTGACCGTTGATGTATTTGGTCAGGCTGTGGATGACGAAATCCGCGCCCAACGCCAGCGGCTGCTGCAGTGCCGGGCTGGCCCAGGTGGAATCAACCGCCAGCGGGATGCCCGCTGTATGAGCGATCTCTGCTAGCGCGGCAATATCTGAAATGCGCAGAATAGGGTTGGCAGGTGTTTCGGCGTACACCAGCCGTGTGTTGGGCCGCAGCGCGGCGCGCACCTGCTCCAGTTGGCTGGTGTCTACCAGGCTGACCTGAATGCCAAAACGCGGCAGGATCGTGCCAAAGAGTTCCACTGCCCCGGCGTAACACACCTCGCTGGCGATGACGTGGTCGCCATTGCTCAGCAGGGTCAGCAGCAGGGCTGAAATCGCCGCCATCCCGCTGGC
>JBBRWF010000093.1:0-11262 GCA_038249405.1 Anaerolineales bacterium | reverse complement strand
GCCATCGACGAACCCCTGGTCTCAATTGATTACAAGGGCGATGAGCACTCCTCTTCTATCGACCTGCCTTTCACCTCGGTGCTCGGCAAGGATAAGAGCAACTTTATCAAAGTTGTTACCTGGTACGACAATGAATGGGGCTATTCCTGCCGCACCGCCGACCTGGCCGCATTGATGGCCAAGAGCCTGTAAAGCTGGTTAACATGCAGACAGGTAGACCATTAACCGCCCAAATCGGTGCCCTGGTCTACCTGTTTCTATTTTGAGGAGTCTACAATGAACAAGAAAACAGTAAAAGATATCGATCTCAAGGGCAAACGCGTCATCATGCGCGTGGATTTCAACGTCCCGATGGATAAGGGCGTAGTGACAGATGACAAGCGCATTAAAGCCGCTTTGCCAACCATTAAATACGTGTTGGAACACGGCGCCTCCTTAATGCTCATGAGCCATCTGGGCCGTCCCAAGGGTGGTTTTGATGCCGAATTCAGCCTCAAAGCTGCCGCGGACGTGCTCGCCAGCCTTCTGGGCAAGCCGGTTGCCATGGCGCAAGACTGCGTCGGGCCGGAAGTTGAAAAGTTGGCAGCCGCCCTCAAACCCGGCGATGTCCTCATGCTCGAAAATACCCGCTTCCACGCTGGCGAAGAGAAAAATGACCTCGACCTGGCCCAGCAGATGGCAAAACTCGGCGATGTCTATGTTAATGATGCTTTTGGCTCCGCGCATCGCGCCCATTCATCCACCGAAGGCATTGCCCGTTACCTTCCGGCTGTCTCTGGTTTCTTAATGGAACAGGAACTGGAATATCTGGGACGTGCCGTCGGCAACCCCGAACATCCCTATATCGCCATCTTAGGCGGCGCCAAGATCAGCGACAAAATCCAGGTGGTTGAAACGCTGCTTGCCAAATGCGACAAACTTATCATTGGCGGCGGCATGGCCAATACTTTCCTGGCCGCCAGCGGCATCAACATGCAAGACAGCCTCGTGGAAAGCGTCAGCATCGAAACTGCCAAAGGCATCCTCTCCAGGGTTGCTGATAAACTGGTTCTGCCCGTCGATGCCGTCATCGCCGATAAATTCGACGCCGAGGCCAACAGCCAGGTCGTGGATGTTAAAAATATCCCCGCTGGCTGGCGCATGCTCGATGTAGGCCCCAAAACCCTCGAGCTCTACAAGCAAACCCTGGCTGGCGCCAAACTGATCGTCTGGAACGGTCCCGTCGGCGTCTTTGAGTTCCCCAAATTTGCCGTAGGTACCTTTGCCCTGGCGAAAATGCTGGCCGAATCAGGTGCCGTCACAGTCATCGGTGGTGGCGATAGCGCCAGCGCAGTCAAAAAAGCCGGCCTTGCCAAACAGATGACGCATGTTTCAACCGGTGGTGGAGCCTCCCTTGAATTTCTCGAAGGCAAGGAACTGCCAGGCGTCGCAGCTTTGAACGATAGATAAATTGATGAACACTGCAGGACGGGCCTTTTACGCCCGTCCTGTTTTTTATTGTTATACGTTTCATGCATTATTAATCTCTGCGCGCTCCGCGAACTCTGTGGTGAAAGGTTTTTGCAGTGCGCTCATTCATTATTCGCGCCATTAACCTGATTTAAAGGACGGATCTATGGAAATGCTGGAACTTCCCAAAAATAAGCCGCTCGTCTACATAGGGATTGCCTTGTTGATCTTATTGTTTTGCTGCTGTTGTGTGATTGTGACCCTTGCGCTGATGGTTCCTGTCATCAATCCATCCGCTGGTTAGCCCAAATCAGATGAATTAGGCCCAAAGTGGGGGATTGAAATTTTTCAGTAGCGTTGTATGATATTACTTGTCTGTTGTGCATTGTCTTTTGAAAAAAATTCTTAGGAGAAATGAATTATGGAAAATCCCAACATGCAAGGCATGCCCGTTTCTCAGCCCAAAAAGTCAAACACCGGGCTCATCATTGGTATAGTGGTCGCCGTTTTATTGTGCTGCTGCTGTATCCTGGTTGGCGGAGGCGCAGCAATTTACTATAAAGCACAATCCTCAGTTTCTGATATCTATTCTTCCCTCAATGAACAGCTTACCGCGCTGCCAAATGAAATTCCCAGCCTCCAAGATTTGACACTGGAACCACCCTCATTCGATGCAACCTCTGAACCGGGCTCCCCAAATGCAACCCAACCGCCCCTGAACCTGAACATCCCCTCCGACACAGTACCTCAGGGCGGGCTGGGCGATGACATCCTGCGCACCCAGGCCTGGACCTATTCCCTTCTTACCGTCGCCATGTCCGGTTGCTCCGTCCCAACCGCCAAAGACACCACCATCGAAGTGCTTGAAAAACCGGATGCCAACGGAGTCTGGAAAGAACGTTGGACAGTCGCCTGTGGTGATTCAAAAACAATCCCTGTCGATATCACTTTCACCCCTTCCTCCGGCGGCGGCACAGACATCAGCGTAACCCTTGCCAAATAAGCCCCGCATAAATTTATGCGTGCCTGACTATCCTCAAACTTCAACAAAACTGCCTACCTGAAAACATATTTTTTCAAAACGCCTCACCTTCCTCAAAATCTGTGATTTTGAGGAAGGCTTTTTATTGTATACTGCTATTTGTCAGTTTGATCTATAAACAGACGAGCCCGCTGCTCGCCTGCTTCATTACTCAGTAAACTCAATCCAAAAGAAGAAGGTACTCATGAGCAGCTTTGAGAAAAAAGTAATCCACGCCGAAAAAGCCCCCAAAGCAATTGGCCCGTATTCCGTCGCAATTGAAAGCGCTGGTTTTATCTTTTGCGCCGGGCAGACCGGCATCGACCCCGCCACCGGTGACCTGGTCAACGCAGACCTCGAAGCCCAAACCCGCCAGGTCCTGACCAACCTAAAAAACGTACTCGAAGCCGCCGGGTCGAGCCTCGATAAAGTTGTAAAAACCACTGTTTTCTTGCGCGACATGGCTGATTTCCCCAAAATGAACACCATTTACGCCGAATTCTTCTCATCCAACCCCCCTGCGCGTTCCACCATCGCCGTTGCTGGCCTGCCCAAGGGCGGGATTGTTGAAATTGAAGCGATTGCTCTGAAATAACGTGGAAACAGTCCTGCTGGTCGACGACGAACCATCCATCATTTCGCTCGCAAAAATGTATTTCGAGCGGGATGGTTTTCGTACCGAGTCGGCTGCCACGGGTTCCGCCGCTCTGGAAGCGGTTGAACGGCTCCATCCTGCCCTCGTAGTGCTCGATGTCATGCTGCCCGGCCTGGATGGCTTCGAAGTCTGCCGCCGCCTCAGAAATGCCGGGAACCAGGTTCCCATCATCATGTTGACCGCCCGCGATGAAGATATCGACAAAATTCTAGGCCTTGAACTGGGCGCGGATGATTACCTCACCAAACCCTTTAACCCGCGTGAATTACTCGCGCGGGCTAAAGCGATCCTCAGGCGTACAGATCGCCCGCCATTGACAGGTGATGCCCCGCTGCGTTTTAGTGACCTGAGTATGGACCCGGTTCGCCGCGAAGTCACCCTCAATGGCAATCAGATCTCCCTGCGAACTCAGGAATTTGATTTGCTCTATTGCCTGGCCTCTCAGCCCGGGCGTGTCTTTACCCGCGAACAGTTGCTGGAAAAAGCCTGGGGCTTCGATTTTTATATCCAGACCCGCACGGTCGATGTGCATATTGCCCAGTTGCGCAAATACCTGGCCCACAGCGCGGTCAAAATCGAAACCGTCACAGGTGTTGGTTATAAATTGAGTTCGTGATGTTTACTTCCCTGCGCTCACGCCTCTGGCTGACCTATGCCATCACGATTGTGACTGCCCTGCTGGTCGTAGCAGTCGTTTTTGTCGTCTACCTGTTCGATAACCCCCTCGTCTATCGCCAGACCCGCCTGCGCCTCGTGGTGGTGGCATCCGAGCTGCTCTCCAACCAGTCTGCCTGGGCAGATCTGCCTCACAATCGTTTGCAGACCCAGTTAGCCTCTCAAGATGCCAGGTTGGATGTGCGCTTGTTGGTCATCACCCCCAACCGCAAAGTCATCGCCGATTCACGCGCCGGGTCGGCCCCAGACCTGCAAACAAAACCTTTTTTTCGGCAGCTAAAGCTAAATCAGACTGCTTTGGATGTTCAAGGCAAGCCCTGGTTGTTCGTCCTGCGCAAATTGAACAATGGCAATATTTTCGTCAGCGCGGTGCCTCGCCCCAAAGTCTCTTTTTGGAATATCCTGACCGATGAACTGATGCCGCCCCTTGGCTGGGGCGGCGCGCTGGCCTTCTTACTCGCCCTCTTGATCGCTTACTCGATGGCAAGATGGGTGGCCGACCCCCTGCAGCACGTGGTCAATGCCGTCCAGGGTTTTTCCGGTTCCGATGCGCACCCGCTCACTTTGCAGGGCCCTCAGGAAGTCAGGGAACTCGTAGGCGCTTTTAACCAGATGACCACGCGCGTTCATGCCAGTCAAAAAGCGCAGCGTGATTTTGTAGCCGATGTTTCCCATGAGTTAAAAACACCGCTCACCTCCATCCAGGGCTTTTCACAGGCACTGTTGGATGGCACTGCCGCCAATCCTGAAGACCAGAAACAGGCCGCCCAGGTGATTTTTGACGAGACCAACCGCATGCACCACATGGTGCTCGATTTGCTCGATCTTGCGCGCCTCGATGGCGGGATTGCTGATCTACAGCGTGCTCAGGTAGACTTACCGGGCTTACTCAACGCGGCTGTTCAGCGTTTTGCCCCCCAGGCGCGCAGCGCGGGCGTCCAGTTGGAAGTTCAGCTTCCCCCGCAATTAAACATAACCGGGGATGGTGACCGCCTTGCCCAGGTATTTAATAACCTGATCGATAATGCCATCAAATTTACACCTGTCGGCGGCCATGTATCCGTCTCCGCCGCCAGCATCGGCGCTGCAGCCGAAGTGAGAGTAACCGATACCGGTATCGGAATTCCCGCCGAAGCTTTGCCGCGCATTTATGACCGCTTTTACCAGGCAGATATCTCGCGTCAGGGCGGCAAGAAACATGGCGCCGGGTTGGGCCTCGCCATCGTCTGTGAAATCGTTCACGCGCATGGTGGTAAAATAAGTGCAAAGAGTGCGCTGGGGCAGGGCAGTGAGTTTGTCGTTTCACTTCCAGTTGTCAATCCAGACGCATCAACCCTTGTTCAGCGTAAAAAGTGAGATTGCATAGACACCGCTGTTTTGGCAGCCTGTGAATTGCACCTTTTTAATCCATGCCCCCAACCGTCTCAATCATCGTCCCCTGCTTTAATGAACAAAAGCACATCCTCTTTTTATTGGATGCGATATTTGCGCAAACCTACCCGCGCAATTTACTGGATGTCACCATAGCAGATGGGTTATCCACCGATGGCACACACCGCGCAATTGCGGCTTTCCAGCAGGATCACCCGGATTTGCGTTTGCAGGTGGTACATAACCCGCTTCGCACAATCCCCGCGGCTCTCAATCTGGCGATTGCCACCTCTTCCGGTGAGATAATTCTGCGCCTGGATGCGCATTCCGGGCCGCACACCGAATACATCGCCCGCTCAGTCGCCGCCCTCGAAGCCGGAAAAGGTGAAAATGTCGGCGGCGTTTGGGAAATTGAACCCGGCGCGCGCACCCGCATGGCCGCGGCGATTGCTGTTGCGGCTGCCCATCCGCTCGGGGTTGGCGACGCCCTCTATCGCCACACCACACAGGCCGCGCAGGTCGATACGGTTCCTTTTGGGGCCTACCGCCGCAGTCTTATTGGTAAAATTGGCACTTACGATCAGAGCCTGCTCGCCAATGAAGATTATGAGTTCAATACCCGCATCCGTCTCGCTGGTGGCATAGTCTGGCTCGACCCGGCCATTCGCTCGGTTTATTTTGCCCGTTCTGACCTTGCTGCCCTGGCAAAACAATACTTCCGCTACGGCTTCTGGAAGCTGAAAATGCTCCAGCGTTACCCTGGCACCCTGCGTTGGCGTCAGGCTCTGCCGCCAACATTTTTGATCAGCCTCCTTGCCGCATGTCTGCTGTCGCTGTTTTATCCGGTATTTATCTGGCTGATCGGGTTTGAACTTCTCTGTTATTTCGGAGCTCTCGCCCTGGCAGGTCTTCAAGCGGCGCTTAAGCGCCACGAATATTTTCTGATCCTGGGTTTGCCGCTCGCCATTGCAGTCATGCACCTGGCCTGGGGAAGCGGTTTTATATCGAGTATTTTTTTAAAGAGTGGAATAGAGAACTGATGACATCTGATACAACAAAAAAAACCTGGCGCTTGCGTCCAGGGGAACAACGGGCTTTGCTTATTTTAGGTGATTTATTTATGTCATCCACAGCCCTGGTGCTCGGCATTTATATCTGGTCCACTGGGGATAGTACCCTGAAGTTCTCGCCTCAGTTTTTCCGCCTGCGCGTAGACTTCTGGTATTACCTGCTCCCCTTTATCTGGATGTTATTGTTAATTGAAATATATGATTTACACCGTGCCGCAAACTGGGTACGTACCGTGCGCGCAGTCATCCTGGCTGCTTTGATCGCGGGTGTGCCCTATCTGTTGATTTATTTTGCGTCTTCAGAGCCCATGCGTATCAATCGCCGTGCCATTGCCGTATTCATCATTCTTGCCTCCATATTGACATTGCTCTGGCGCTGGTTGTATATCACTTTATATCGTTCACAAGGCTCTGTTCGCCGCGTTCTTGTGATTGGTGCGGGCGGCAACGGCCGTACCCTGGCCGAAATTTATAAAACCATCAATCCGGCCCCTTTCAATCTTGTGGCCTTTATCGATGATGATCCAGAGAAGATTGGCAAGGATATCGAGGGTTTTCGCATTATCGCCGGCAGTGATAAGTTGCTTCGTATAATCGATGAAATGAATATCACCGATATTATTGTCTCCATCACCGGCGAAATGCAGGGCGAGACCTTTCAGACCCTGCTCGATGTGCAGGAGCGCGGTCTGGAGATCATCCGCATGCCCACTCTCTACGAGGAATTGCTTGGGCGTGTGCCCATCCATCACCTCGAATCAGATTGGGTCATCCGTTCTTTTGTCGACGAAGCGCGTTCAGGCAGCTTTTTTGAAATTGGCAAACGCATTTTGGATATCATCGGTTCAATTATTGGCTTGTTACTTCTACTCATCTTACTGCCGTTTTTATCCATAGCCATTCTCTTTGATAGCGGCTTCCCCATCTTTTACCGCCAGGAGCGTTTGGGCCGTGGCGGTCGTGAGTTCAAGATCATTAAGTTTCGCACCATGCGCCAGGATGCCGAGAGCGAGGGCAAGCCCCAGATGGCCGGTAAAAATGACCCGCGCATTACACGCGTGGGCAACTTTATGCGTGTCACCCGGCTTGATGAGATTCCGCAGTTCTGGAACGTTTTGCGTGGCGAAATGAGTATTGTTGGCCCCCGCGCTGAACGTGCGCAGTGGGTCGCCACTTTCCAGCATGAGATCCCTTTTTACCGCGCCAGGCTGCTCGTAAAGCCAGGCATTAGCGGCTGGGCGCAGATCAATTATGGCTATGCCTCCACAGTCGAAGACACTGCTGTTAAATTGGAATATGACCTGTATTACATCAAACATCGTTCTCTTGTCATGGATATCGTCATCATTCTGCGTACCATCAGCACCGTTATCAGTCGAAAGGGCCGATAATTTATGACTCGTTATCTCGTTACCGGCGGAGCCGGTTTTATCGGTTCACACCTCGTCCACGCCCTGCTGGAGCAGGGCGATTTTGTGCGTGTGTTCGATAATTTTTCCACTGGCAAAAGAGAAAACCTGACCGGCCTGCCTGTGGAAATTGTGGAAGGTGATCTGCGCGATCAAGCTTGCCTTTCTCAGGCCGTCAGGGATATCGATGTCGTTTTTCATGAAGCCGCTTTTGTTTCTGTCCCGCAGTCAATGCAAGACCCTTTGCCCTGCTTCGAAATTAACCAGCGTGGCACCGAATTTTTGTTGGAAGCGGCTCGCAAAGCCCGCGTTGAGCGCGTGGTGCTGGCTTCCTCTGCCGCCGTCTACGGTGACTCTCAGTCGGTTGTCAACGAGCAAAGCCCGCTTTATCCATTCTCCCCTTATGCGGTTTCCAAGCGGGTTAACGAGCTCTACGCCCAGATGTATTCGCGCTCCTTTGGCCTGGATGTGGTCGCACTGCGCTATTTTAATGTCTACGGTCCGCGCCAGAGACCAGATAGTATGTACGCCGCGGCTGTGCCCATCTTTATCCGCCGCTTGCTCGATGGCCAGGGCGTCACCATTTATGGCGATGGCGCTCAGACCCGCGACCTGGTATATGTCGGTGATATCGTGCGCGCCAACCTGGCCGCCTCCCGTCACCCCCAAGCGCCCGGCCAGGTCTTCAATGTTTGCACCGGCGCCGAAATTCGTTTGATTGACCTGATTGAGCAGCTAATGAACTTTTTCCCTGCTGCGCCCGCTCCCCAATTCGCACCTGCGCGTGCCGGGGATATTTACCGCTCTGCCGGCAGCCCTGCCAAAGCCTTCGAGTTATTGGGTTTTCAAGCCCAAACATCCCTTGCTGACGGGCTTAAATCTGTTATCGATCGGATGCGTGCGGCCTGAGACTTTGCCTGCCCCAAAAAACCACTGTATGAACCTGCGTCAACGTAACCGTTATGTCCTGCTTATTGACCTTTTGCTCATTATTGTTTCAGTATTGGGCAGTTATGCTTTGCGCCTCGAGTTCGCTCCAGATTTTGTCCGCTACTATCTCCAGAGCGGATTATGGCTCATTGGCCTGTCGCTTCTCATCAAGCCCGCCGTTTACTACTTATTTGGCCTGTATCGCCGCCTGTGGATTTATGCCAGCATCAATGAGCTCAAACTGATTGCGGTGGCGGTTACCACCGCCTCGGCCATTGTTTCTTTTGTCGCTCTTATTTTATATTCGCTCGGTGTCACCGGTTCCGGCTTTTCTAAATCGGCTCTGGCCATTGACTGGCTTCTATCCATCCTGTTCGTCGGCGGTACCCGTTTCGGTTTGCGTATACTCTCCGAATCTTCTGCCCCGCGCGGCAATGGCAAAAGCCGCAAGATCATTGTTATCGGCGCTGGTGATGCTGGTGCCCTGGTCGTCAAGGAAATGCAGAAGAATCACCAGATTAACCTGGAACCGATCGGCTTTCTGGATGATGACCCGGCCAAGCAGCGCCATTCGCTTCTCGGTGTGCCCGTCATCGGCACCTTGAACGACCTGGCAAAAGCCCTCGATCAACACCAGGTCGCCGAGGTGATCATCGCCATCCCATCTGCGCCGGGTAGGGTCGTGCGCCTTGTTGCCAATATCTGCCGTCAGCGTGGCGTCCCTTTCCGCACCATGCCCGGCATTTATGAGTTATTGGGCGGCAAGGTCAGTGTCAGCCGCCTGCGCGAAGTCGAAATTACCGACCTGCTCCGCCGTGAACCGGCGCGTATCCATGAAGAACTGATCGGCCAGGTGCTGGAAAACAAACGCGTTTTGGTAACCGGTGCAGGCGGCTCCATCGGGCGCGAACTCTGCCGCCAGATTGCGCGCTGGAATGCTGCCAGCCTGGTCATGCTTGGGCACGGCGAAAATAGTATCTTCGAAGCCTTGCTCGAACTGAAGGCGGATTACCCCACCCTGGAATTGATCCCTGTCATCGCCGATGTGCGTGACGCCGTGCGTTTGCAGGCTGTTTTTGAAAAATACCGCCCGCAGGTCGTCTTTCATGCCGCCGCCCACAAGCACGTCCCGCTCATGCAGATCAACGTCGCAGAAGCTGTCGCAAATAACGTGCTCGGCACGAAAAACGTGGTCGATACCGCCGACCGTTGCGGCGTGGATCGTCTGGTATTGATTTCCACCGATAAAGCCGTCCATCCTGCCAATGTTTATGGCGCTACCAAGCGCATGGCAGAAATGATCGTTTTGGATGCTGCGCAGCGTACCGGTAAATCCTTTTCAGTTGTGCGCTTTGGCAATGTTTTGGGTAGCCGCGGCTCAGTCGTACCGCTTTTCAAGCGTATGATCGCCAAAGGCGGCCCTTTGCAAATTACCCACCCCGATATGTACCGCTTTTTTATGACCATTCCCGAAGCGGTCCACCTCGTCTTGCAAGCCGCCGCCATGGGCACCGGCGGTGAAGCCTTTTTGTTGAACATGGGAAAACAGGTCCGCATCCTCGACCTGGCTGAAGATCTCATCCGTCTTTCCGGGCTCGAGCCGGGCCGTGATATTGAGATTGTCTTCACCGGCGTGCGCCCTGGCGAAAAATTACGTGAAGAGCTCTGGGAAGATGACAAGACCTATGACCAGACCGCCCATCCGGATATTTTCCGCTCAACCGCCGAATATCTCATCTCGTCTGAATCCCTGGCTGCCAACCTGCAGCACCTCTCAGATCTGGTTGGCACAAGCCAGCCGGATGAGATTGTGACCGTACTCGATGAAATTGTGCCCGGTTCAGCCATTCGTGCCACACCCTCCCCGGTCGATGTGACGGATGTGGTCTAGCCATGCCGCGCGCTTCTTTTGCAGAGTGGCAGGAATTTCTTAAAAACCAGCCCTCTACGCACATTTTGCAAACGGCCGAATGGGGCCAATTAAAGTCAGCCTTTGGTTGGGATGCGCAACGCCTGCTGTCCGGCCAGTTTGGCGTACAGATCCTCTTCCGCAAGCTTCCCCTCGGTTTTACCCTTGCCTATATTCCCCGCCCTTTGGCTGGCTTTGAGCAGCTCTTTCCAGAAATTGATGCCCTCTGCCGTCAGAATCGCGCCGTCTTTTTGAAGATTGAACCAGATGTGTGGGAAGACCAACCCCTCACGCTGCAAGCCGGGCAGTTTGGCTTGACCCAATCCCCGCACAACATCCAGCCGCCGCGCACAGTCATCATTTCCCTCGCTGGCACCGAAGATCAGGTGCTGGCGCGTATGAAACAGAAATGCCGCTACAATGTCCGCCTGGCTGAGAAAAAAGACATCACCGTCCGCACCTGGAACGACCTGGATGGCTTTTACCGCCTCATGCAGGTCACGGGTGGGCGCGATGGTTTTGGCGTTCATTCTGCTGAGTATTACCGCAAGGCCTACCACCTTTTCCACTCCCAGGGCACAGCCGAACTACTGCTCGCAGAATATGAAGGTCGCCCGCTGGCCGCCCTCATGATCTTCGCCGCGGCAAATCGCAGCTGGTACCTCTACGGCGCTTCCAACGACGAAGAACGCAACCGCATGCCCACCTACCTGCTTCAGTGGCGCGCCATTCAGTGGGCGCGCCAGCGCGGCTGCACTGAATACGATCTCTGG
>JBBRWF010000092.1:0-11366 GCA_038249405.1 Anaerolineales bacterium | reverse complement strand
GCCCGGGATCATTGTTTGGTAAAAAACTATAATCAAATCCATAGGCAAGCCAGAACTCTTTACCCCGGTTAGATTTCTCCTGTGCATTTGCACTTACCGATAAAAGCGATATACTTATGAAAAGCAGCCAGTTTTGAAATGATTTATTTTTCATCATGCACAAAATTGAAAAAAAATAAGTAAAGCCCAATAGAATTAATTCTACAAACAAAACAAAAATTACTGCTAAAATTTGTACAACGTTCTACATACAAACTAAATGCATACAATTATGAGCAAGCACAGTTTATGGAAATATCAGAATTTTCTGCTTTTGATATTTTTCACTATTATTTCAATGGTTGGCTATAGCCAAAACCAGTACAACACTACCAGTTGGAAATTCAGTAACCCAACACCGTTTGGATTTACCATATCGGACGTTAGTTATTTTGATAATAACAATGCCATTGCTGTAGGCAGCGATGGCGGTATAGCCAGAACTAAAGACGGCGGTACCACCTGGACCTATGGTGTGTTTACATATACTGGCCCTACGGGTCTTGTTCAGAAAGCAACTTTTAATGACGTACATTTTATAAGCGCTAATATTGCTTATGCCGTAGGTAATAGTGGTGCTATGGCAAAAACAACAGATGGTGGCGCAACCTGGACTTCTGTACAAACACCGCTTTTTGCAAATAATAAAATCATTTATACCTGTTGGTTTTTAAATGCCAACAAAGGTTATATTGGTGGAGAGGTTAATAACTCCGCCGACTCAATTCCGAAATTATATGTTACTTTAAACGGCGGCGCTACATGGGATTCTATTGCTCCTCCACCTGTTAACGGGGTTTCCCGGGTTGGTTATATTAATAACCCAAACATACCCTCTGTATTGTTTCCTGTAGATGCAAAACTGAAAACCATCCAACGTATTGAATTTATCAATGACTCTACCGGATATATTTGCGGTTCAAATTCTTATGGTACCAGCATATTCCCAAATGTTAGCCAAAGGGCTACCAGTGCTACAGTCTGTGCGCCACTTGCTACATTCCTTACATCAGGGTCAATGGCGGCAAGTTTGTTGTGGAAATTTAAAAGCGGTGTGCTAACCGACTATTCAATAAGTAAAGAAAGGCTGGGATATACAGGAGTAAATACCGCTACAATCAATTGCACTACTACCTATGGGAACATAACACCCATAACACAAACTTACAGGGCTATGAGTATTGTTAACGATTCTACGGTTGTTATGATGTCGTTCAATAACAATACAGTTGTAAAAGTAAACACCGGTAAAAATGATAGTACACTAAATATAAATGCACCCGGTATTTATGAAAAAGGAAAATACGAGGTTTTAAATTTTCCTTTTCCGCCAAATGGTGGCACTCCAATACCAGCTGTACAGGTGCTACTCGCCAGCAACCCGCTTGTAATAAGAAAAGCTGCCAATGGAAAATTATATACCGGAACAGCGAACAGTTCCTTTGCCGGAACTCCGGGTGCTTTATGGACATCAGTTGATACCGGAAGAAACTGGAAACCAGAATTACCTTACCCGAACACGCCATTCTTTACGCTATTAGCGCCGGGCTCACAAGCTATAGATTTTGCTCCAAATGGCAGACTGCTTGTAATGAATAATAATGGTGCTTTTACTGATTCTGTTCCAGGTTCGGTATGGAAGAGTAATTATAACAGTGTTCCTATTTCTGCCGGATATAATAATATTGACTTTGCCGATTGTAATAATGGAATAGCAGCAGGAGGAGCCAGTATAACCGTAACGACTGATGGAGGAAAGACATGGATAGATAAATACAGAGCTGATTTTGCAAGTTCTTTTTACAGCATTAATGGTATGGTTTTTCCAACCCTTACCAAAGCATATTTTGCAGTAAGCAACGGAACTGTTTATGGTTCACCCGATCAGGGAACAACTTTGGATCCCATTTTTGCAAATTTCAATTATCAAATGTTTGATGTGGCAGCACAGGGTAATAATATATGGGCAATTGGGTACGCTCAATCTTTACTGGCTTCGATAGTGGCTTCGGGCGGTGTCCACAACTCCAGGATGGCGTTGAAATCTCTGCCTTGGCGACTCAGGGTGTCGAGAACATTGGGGATGTCTAACATCCCTTGGCCGGCCGGGGTACCTTGCAAGATAAAGCCCATCATATGGCCAGCTCGCCGGATTACAAAATCCTTGACGTGCAGGTTAACGACATAGGGTCCAAGCGCAGCGATGACAACGTCTGGGCCTTCCAGCGCGCCGAACGAGTTGACTGTGTCCAGACAGATTCCTGCGGCAGGGCTGTCCAACTGACGGATGATCTCGGCCAGCGTTTGCGCCTTGAAGCGATCGTGGTTTTCGATGGCCAGTCGGATGTTCGCCTGTTCAAATAGGGGCATCAACGGCTTCAGCGTGGCCACAATCTCGGGGGGGTCTGGGTGGTGCTCAGCCGTATCGACGACGATCCGCAGGAGCGAAGACCCCAGCTCTTGGGCCAGGTGGAGATAGGTTCGCAGGTGTTCTGGCTGAATGCCGCGTGTGCCGACTTCGATCTGGATTCCCAGATTTTCCGCTTCTCTCTGGACTTGGGCAAACTCTGCCCGGGACAGGCGATGAAGAGGCAGGTTATCGGCAATTTGTACGAGATTTACCCCGTAGGATGCAGCAGACTGGAGAAACCGGAAAGTATCCATTGGCTCGGGGGGCGGGCTTTGCGGCACGCCGATGGCCCACGCCAGTGAATAAGTACCAACGCCAAGGCGGGTCATGATGGGCTTTCCTCGTTCAGGAGATTACGCCATGCGACGAACAAGTCCTCGACCGAGTTTGAATTCGGCAGCACTTCACGCAATCTCATTGATAAAGCAGCGACTGGCATCGGAATGCCTGCGTGATCAGCCTGCTGTAACACATAAGCCAGATCTTTATCGAAGACACCCTTGTAGTGGGCGATTTCGCTCGCATCCTGCTCCAGGGTATGCAGCAGGTACTGGGCGCCAAATTTGTCCAGACGTCGTGACTTGCCAGAACCGTGTTCAATCGCCTTGAAGCAACTGACCAAGTCCACATTGTGCAAATCAACAAAGTTGAAAGCTTCGACAATGGCTGTGAAAAAGGTCGTAATCAGCATTTGATTGGCCATCTTGACCACCATGCCCGATCCAGGCATCCCGCAGTAGACTATGTCCCGGCCCATCGTCTGGATTACCGGCAGCGCGCGCTCAAATACGGCCTTGTCGCCGCCAATCATGAAACTCAATGTGCCGGCCTTCGCACCGGTCTCGCCTCCGGTCAGGGGCATATCCAGCATGGCCCCGCCTTTTTCCGAAAATCTCTGCGCAAACGCTTTGCTGCTCTCGGGCAAACCTGTGGACGTGTCAATGACGATCTTGCCGTCCACCGGTACACTGGCGATGCCCTTATCGCCAAAAATGACCTGCTCTACCACCGTTGAGTTATAGAGACTCAGCAGGATGACATCGGCGTTGGCCGCCACTTCGGCCGGGGTGGCGGCAACTTCCGCGCCCTTTGCCTGCAGGTCAGCATGAGCCTCCGGGCGGATATCGCACACCGTCAGGCGATAACCACCTTTGAGGATATTGTGGCACATCGGATTGCCGACATGCCCAATGCCAATAAATCCAACGAGGGGTTTGGTCATCTTGATTTTCTAACGATCTATCCATAAACCTCACTGGTCTTCGCGACCAGTGAGGTGTTCTGGCAGTTTAATCGGTTCTACTTGAGTAATCAGCAGGCGTATAAATTCTCAAGGTTTTGTCTGGGCTAAGTTTTTGAGTTCTTCAAACATTTCATTGGCCTCTACGTTGGTAGCGCCATGGTGGACGATCGCTTCCAATGCTCTCATCACGGCAACCGGATTGGGATTTTGCCAGACATTTCGACCGAGGTTCAAACCCGCCGCGCCACGCTGCATTCCGTCATAAACAAAGTCGAAGACTTCTTTTTCAGTATCCACTTTTGGTCCGCCCGCTATCACTACCGGTACCGGGCAACCTTCGACGACTTTCTCGAAGTTTTCGCACCAATAGGTCTTGACAACATCTGCACCCATTTCAGCAAAAATGCGTCCGGCCAAGGCCAGGAAACGGGCGTCACGTTTCTCCATTTCGTGGCCGACAGCGGTCACCGCCATGACGGGGATTCCGTAAGTAGAGCAATCGTTTACCAGTTTCGCCAGGTTCATGACAGTCTGCTTTTCGTATTCACTGCCGATGAATACCGACAAGCCCACCGCCGAGGCGTTCAAACGCAGCACTTCTTCCATCGAAGTTGTAATTTCTTCGTTGGACAGGTCTTTGAGTACACTACTGCCGCCTGACACGCGCAGGATGATGGGCAGGCTCCCGACGGGCTCGATACAGGCGCGCAGCACGCCCCGCGTCACAAACAGTGCGTCGGCGTACGGTGCCAGTGGGGCTATGGTTTGCTGCGGTTCTTCCAGGTTCCGGGTTGGGCCAAGAAAATAGCCATGATCGATTGGCAGATAGAAGCATTTTCCATCTTCCCGAAACAGTTTCGACATGCGGTTCTTTTTACCCCAGTCCATTATATGCGCTCCATTTTCAATTAAAATGTTTATCAAAATAAGATGTGAGACGTGTTAGAGATCGCTCTCATAATCGATGGTGCCGGATGTCTCTATATAACCGGCGATGGCATTCTTGACCTGAATATGCTTTGGGTGGTCGCGGAAAATCTCAAGGTCACCGAGGTTGTCAAAAACCGAATAAACAACCACCTCATACGGCTTGGACGATGTGCCGATGTTGATACCGACATCCCACAAGCGGATTACGTCAATAGCGCCATCGAGTTCCATCAGGTGAGCCTTGACCCTTTCGGCCTCGGCTGGATTCATGAGCTTGAACGCAACAATATGCTTGATCATCATTTCCTGCTGTCTTGAAACGGTGGTATCGAACGCTAAGGTGATCCCCGCGCCACACGTTCGTGGCGTCGGGGCGCGGCAGACTCTCCGCTGGATCAGGCCTGTTCTGTGATATCGCGCACGCTGCGTTTAATGGCCTCCGGATTCATGATTTGCTCTTTCCAGTCGGGCTTGAAGAGCTTCTCCTTGGCATTGGCAACCGCCAGTTTCGCGCCATCCGACATGGGGAAGCCGGAAAAGCCAAACAGGATGCCAACCGCGATGCGAAGATGCCCTGAAAGAAATTCCCAGGCCGGTTCTGGAGGAACCCCCATTTTGACGGCTTCGTCGTAGCCCTCTTTCAAAACGGCTATCAAGGTGGCGCAGAGGGTTTCCGACAAGGCTGGCTCCATGATGGCCATCTGCTCCACGGTGACGCGGAAAGATTTCATCACGGGGGCGTACATGGCGCACGCAATCCGTTCGCCCAGGCCATAGCTTTCGTCCGGGCCAGCATACAGTGCGCAGACGATGTGATGCTTGGCATGCACACCGCCAAACCAATCGGCGCGCGCTTCCGCGGTCACTTCATCGTTGAACATTGGCGGATGGCAGGGATGAGCCACGAAATACACCAGATCATCGCGGACCGGCATGACGCCAGCGTACGCTGCGGCGGGGTCGAGCCCCATTATCATCGTCCCACCCTTCAATTTCGGGACAATCTCCTCGGTTATCTTCTTGATCAGCTTGTCGGGGATGGCAAGGATAACCACCTCTGCCCGGGCAAGCGCTTCGTCCATAGCTGTGGTCTTTAATCCCCGGCTGGCTAGGTTCGCCACCCCCGGCCCGCTCACTTCAACATAATCGACTTCATAATCTTCACTCTTCATGAGGTTGTCTGCAAGGCGGCAGCCCATCTTGCCGCCAGCGCCAATCAATGCAACTTTGGTTTTCATGGTATTAGCCTCCTGAGCCAACGTGATTAAGGGTTGCCGTTTAAGATCTGAACAAAATATGCGGGAGTGCCGTTTTGACCACCCTTGAGCGAAATTTCGATTCCATCAAACCGCTCCAACTCACTGTGCGCCCGACATAGGGGCGCGCCTGGTGCAATCGCAATGACCATTTCCAATGCGTAGATGTTGAGCTGCTTGGCGCTGTAGCCACAGGTGTCGCCGCCAGCCACGCAGACTCGCTTCAGATCGGATTGCTCCACCAGTTCGCGCAAGATCAAGCCTTGCTGCGATCCCAACCGGTCACCGATTTGATTGAAGTCCAGGCCCAATTTATCCATCATCCGCCTGGCGTCGCCAAGCGCAGGGTCATCCGACCCGAGGGCAGAGTACATGACCACGCTATTGCCCTGCGCAAGCGCGGCCAGCCCGTTCTGAACGGTTTCAGCGCGAGTGACGTCTGCGGTTTCGGGGTCGAGCAAGCCCGGTACATTCAACCGAATTCCAGCAAAACCGTGTTCAAGTGCGTATGTAATCTGTTCAGCCGTGGCGGGCGCGCAGCTCCCGGAGATGACCAAAAGCTGGTCAACTTTACCGGCGGTCGTACGCAGGCTGGGCTTTTTGAGCAGGCCGGTGGCCTGCAAATACATCCCGAGCGAATACTCAATCCCCGACGAGCCCACCAGGAAAAGCGGATTTTCGCTACGCAGATTCCAGACCATCCGCCCGATTTGCATCATGTGCGATGTGTCAAGTGTGTCGAAAATGACAATCTCATGCCCCTGTTTCAGCAGGTCTTGCAAGCGGCCATCAATTTCATATTCCGAATGTGACAGATGCCAGGTGTCGATCAATCCAATTTTCCGCTTCGTCTGCTGCCCCAGATGTAAACGCAGATCGCCTTCGGTCATCGGCGTAATCGGGTGATTGCTCATCGTCGGGTGGCGATCGAGGCGATACGTCGTGTCGTCCACGCGCGCAAACAAATTGCCAAAAGCCACATACCGTCGCAGGAAAGGCGCGCCAACCATCATGGGCACCACCGGCGGATCAAAAACTTGATAGCCGATATCGACTGCATGACCAATGCTGCCGACGGTCGGCGAGGAATCAAAAGTGGAGCAGATCTTGTAATGCACAAACGGTGCACCCAGGGCCTTGAGCGCCGCAAATTTGGGGAAAAGTTCAGCGTCCATTTGCGCCGGGCTCATCGTGCGGCTCACCCCGGCGACGCCGACCGCCTGAACTTCTTCAGGCAAAGCGGCGACCTGCTCAGGCGTCGGCGGCTCCAAAAACAGCATAGCCCTCAAGCCGTTGGTTTCCAGACCTTCCATCACATCGGTGGAGCCGGTGAAATCATCGCCATACCAAGTAACGAGCAATCCGTCAGGCAGCGTTTCCGTCACGTGCGATCCTCCAGAACTCGCTGGAATGTTGGATGTTCTTTCACAATGGGTCCTAGCGGGGAATCCATCGATCGCGCCCTCCCAGGCTCGAAGAGATAATCCGCTTCAAAACGCTCAGAGGTCATGGAGATTGCGCGCCTCTCGAACCCTGCCACTCAGTTTGCTGCCGGGATGAACCCGGTCGCCAGCACGGGAAAGAAGATGATCAGCACAGCCAGAAGGGTCAGCCCGAGAACGAAGGGCAACACCTCCCGGCTACCGGCAACCAGCGAGGTCTTGGCGATTCCGCAGGTGACGAACAGGCTCGCCCCGACAGGCGGCGTGATGAGCCCGATGGAAAGGCCCAGAACCGTCACGATGCCGAATTGGATTGGATCGATACCAATTTTCTGGATCAAAGGCCACAACACCGGCACGAGAATGATGATGTTGGCTCCCAGGTCAAGCAACATGCCGGCGACAAGGTAAAGCGCGAGGATCAGCAGCAGCACGAGGTAGGGATTGGTTGTCAGGTCCAGAATCATCGCAGCCAGCGTCTGCGGAATTTGCTCACGCGTCACGATCAGCCCATAGAGCGTGGCCGCCGCAATCATCAGCATGACGATGCCAGTAGTGACACCCGTCTCTCGGAAAATTCCCGGCAGATCCTTCCAGCCGATGCTCTTGTAGACCACCATGCCGACGAACAGAGAATAAAGCACGGCGATGACCGAAGCTTCCGTCGGCGTGGCGATGCCGACGCGAATCGAACCGATGATGACGACCGGCATGAACAGGCCCCAGAGGCTGGCACGCGTTGCCTTGGCGATGCGGGCAAAAGTCGGGCGTGGCCCCTTGGCATGTCCATTGCGAACGGCGTAGAGCCAGGAAGCAAACATCAGCACGACCGCCATCAGCAATCCCGGAACAACACCGGCGATGAACAGGTTGCCGACCGAAACGCCGGTAACAACGCAGTAGAGAATCATGGGAATTGATGGCGGGATCATCACGGCAATGGTCGACGCCGCTGCGGTGACCGCGGCGGAAAATGCTGGCGTGTATCCCTTTGCAATCATCGGCTTAATAAGCGCGCTGCCCGTGGACGACGCTTCCGCAACGGCAGAACCTGTCATTCCGCCCATCAGCGTTCCGGCACCGATGTTGGCATGAGCCAACCCTCCACGGATCCAGCCCAAAACGCTGTCAGCGAAGTCCACGATGTCTCGGGCGATGCCGCTGCGTCCCATCAGGTGGCCCGCGAGGAGAAAGAACGGAACCGCGAGCAGGACGAAGCTGTCCATGGACGCCGTCATCTTCTGCACGACCAAGGTCGAGGGGATGCCTCCCCAGAGCAGAGCGAGCAGCGAGGAGACGGCCAGTGCGAAAGAAACTGGCACGTTGATCAAAAGCAGCCCAGCGAAGGTGATGAAAAGGACAGTTGCCATGGCTCAAGGCTCGCCGTGATGAGTGGTAGCGACCGGCGCGGGTGAAAGCCAGCCGACCAGAATATCGAGGGCGATGAGAACAATCATCACCAAATAAGCCGCGTAAACAAAGCTCATCGGCAGTTGGAGCGCTGCTGAGGGCTGAAGATGCGTCAGCGACACAATCTTGAGGCTGGGAGGGATTGTATAGAGACAAAATGCAAGAATGATCACCTCAACGATCAGGTTCGAAATCCGGCGAAGCCGATCGCCGCCGAGCATCGTCACCGCACCAAGCGCGATATGTGCGCGGTATTTCCAGGCGAGCCAAGACGAAAGATAGCCGACCCAGATGAACAGATATTTTGCCAGCTCCTCTGACCAGACCAGCGGGCTATCAAAGGCGTAGCGCCAAATGACTTGCAGAGTGCAGGCCACGATCATCGCCACAAACAGCGCGATGAGCGCAGCCAGCGCGAGCGTTTCAACGCCCGTCCATAAACGCCTCAACATGCTTCCCCCTGCCGTCAACACCCGTGGAACAGGGGTGGATTGACACCCACCCCTGGCCAAGTCGGAATCAGTTCGCTGCAGCTCTGATCGCCTTGAGGTGTTCCGGATCGACGGTCTTCACGGTGTCGGCAACTCCGGCGGTCGCGGCCTGGAACGGCGTCATGTCGATGGAATTGACGACCATGCCCTTTTGCTTGAGGGCCTCCAGCTGTTCCTTCTCGAGCCTTTGCGAGGTCTGACGCTGGAAGCCGGTCGCTTCGGCGATCGCGTCGCGAACCCACGTCTTCTGTTCTGCCGTCAGCTTGCCCCAGGTTGCCCCGCTCACCATTACGGCGTGCGGGCCATAGACATGTCCGGTGAGCGTCAGATACTTCTGCACTTCCCATAGCGAGTTCGTATAGATCACCGTCACCGGGTTTTCTTGCGCGTCGATCACACCCTGACCGAGCGAGGTGAACACCTCGCCCCAGGCCATCGGGACTGGCGAGGCGCCAATCTTCTGGAATGCAGCGATGTGAACCGGATTCTGCATCGTGCGCAGTTTGACGCCCTTCAGATCGCCCGGCGACTTGATTTCCTTTTTCGTCGTGAGGTGGCGCCAGCCATTCTCCCACCAGGCCAGGCCGATGATATTGCGAGCTTCCAGTTCCTTCAGCAGGCTCTTGCCGACATCGCCATCAAGCACCTTGTAGGCGTGCGCCGAATTCTTGAACAGGAACGGCAGATCGAGCACGCCGATCTTCGGCGCAAAGGCCAGCAGCGGGCCGGTGGAGACGACCGCCATGTCGACCGTGCCGAGTTGAAGACCCTCGACCATCTCGCGCTCCTCGCCGAGCTGCCGATCAGGATAAACCTCGACCTTCATCTTGCCGCCGCTCTTGGCGGCAACGATTTCGCCAAACTTGAGCAGTCCGAACTGAGTGGGGTGGCCAGCTTGTGCGCCGTGCCCGGCCTTGATAACGGTTACGGTTTGCGCAGAAGCCGCGCCGACGAACAGGGTGAAAGTGATAGCGCAGACCGCGCTGAGCAGTCTATTTAGAAGCCTCATGGTGTTTTACTCCCTTTGGGTTGGAACTTCCTCATACATCTGGTATGATGAGTATATCAACACTCCAATTCCCGTCAAGCTGTAATTGCGTCGGCAGTCTTAGAAACTTGCAACAAGTACGGCGAGCCCTGTCTTGGCAGCAGACAATTGGATCATTCATGGCCGCAGAAAAAATTCAGCGTCGTAAACTGTCGCATGAGGTGCACGACAGGCTACTCGTAAGCCTGCGTATTGGCGAATGGCGACCGGACGATCTACTTCCGTCGGAACGAAACCTCATGGATCGCTTCGGTGTCGGGCGCCCGGCCATCCGTGAAGCCATGCAAACGCTTGCTCATGCCGGCATAATCGAAATCTCCCATGGCGGACGGGCACGCGTGTGCGTTCCCACGGCGCAATCGTTGATCGACCAGATCGCCAGTGGCACACAACACCTTTTGCGTAGCCAATCCGGGAGCCTCGAGCATCTTCAGGAAGCCCGCGTCTTTCTCGAAACCGGCCTTGCGCGGATCGCAGCCGAACGGGCAAGCGCCCAGCACATCGCCAATCTCAGGCAGCGAATCGAGGCGCAGCGGGCCACGCTCGTCGATATGGACCTGTTCCTCGACCGCGACATAGCCTTCCACCGTGAAATCGCGGTGATCAGCGGGAATCCGATTTTCCCGGCCATCGTCGAGGGGGTATTTCAGTGGGCCAGGGAGTTCTACACAACGATGGTGCGGCTACCCGGAGCCGAACGCCTGACACTCGCCGAACACGAGCGCATTATCGAGGCTATTTCCGCGCACGATTGCGACGAAGCAGAACAGGCGATGCGCGACCACCTCACGAGGGCGAATCTTCTTTATCGCGTTCTGGAACGCGACAGTGCCGGTCATTTCATGAAGAAAGAGGCCCAGCCGGATCAATGTCCTTGAAGGGCAGCAATTTCTTCGAGCAACGGCGTTTTCAATAAATTGTCAGATCGGAAGAAACGATGGAAAAAATCACTTTAGTCGGCGCCGGCGGAAAAATGGGAATGCGCCTTGCGCACAATCTGCGCAAATCGCCCTACCTCACCCGCGATCTCGAAGTGAGTCCCGCCGGCCGCGGCCGTCTGGCAGAGGCCGGGCTCGAAGTTTCGCAGTCCGGCGAAT
>JBBRWF010000091.1:0-11401 GCA_038249405.1 Anaerolineales bacterium | reverse complement strand
GCGCTCAACAGCCGCACCAGCGGCGAAAAAATCATCGAAATGAAATTCATCGGCCCGGCAATCGCCGAAGCAATATCCTCCGGGCTGTGCAGCGCCAGGCGTTTGGGCACCAGTTCCCCGAACAGCAGCGAAAATAGCGTGATCAGCACCACCACAATCCCCAGCGCCAGCGAATGCGCGTACGGCAGCAGCACCGGCACCAACTCAAACTGCAGCGCCAGCGCATCCGCGAGGGTAGCACCGCCCACTGCGCCAGCCAGCACACCGATCAGCGTGATACCCACCTGCGTCGTAGAAAGAAAGATGTTCGGGTTTTCAGCCAGCCTGAGCGCCTTCTCTGCGCCCCGGTCGCCTTCATTTATACGCTGCTGCAAACGCGCCTTGCGAGAAGACAGCACCGCAATCTCAGACAGGGCAAAGACCCCGTTCAGTAAAATTAATATCGCAATAATCAAGATTTCCAGACCAATATTCATAATTAATATTGTACCTTTAATTTGTCTGCTCCCCTTGTTTCACTTATGCCTTTTCCACAATTCTCGGTCCCTCGGATCCTCCGCATCCAGCAGCCAGACATCAATTTCAGGATCGGGATTGAAACCATACTTCACCCACAGCTCTGTCGATAATTTGCGGTCGTTTGCCTTAACCCCCTGTTTCCTGAAATACTCGCAAACTCTCGTCACATCCCGCTGAAAAATCCAGAACGCATTCCTGTTAATGACAGGCGAAATCACCTGCGGAAAATCGATCAGCGTGATCTCCCCCTCCCAGTACAGGATGTTATAAGCCGACAGATCACCGTGAATTCGATCGTTCGCAAGCAAAATACCAATGTTTTCCATCACCTTGCCAAACAATTCCCTGGCTTCCCCCGCCTCCAGCGAAACCTCGCTCAGGGTTGGCGCGGGTTGGTCGATATCGCCAACGTACCCCATTAAAATCGCATTGCTCGCCATCGCATACGGCTCCGGAACACTCGCTCCCGCCGCAAAGAGCGCCTGCATACTCGTATATTCATACGCAATCCACGACTGGTGCAGCAGCTCTTTGCCGTAATTAGTCTTCTTTGCCATCGCATGCTGCATGCCGTCATTCAAAATCACCTTCCCACCATTATCCAGGTTGGCACGTCCTTCCCGGTAGGCATGATCGTTTTTCAAATTGCGCAGCGCCCGCGGCCGGTACACCTTCGCCGCAATAAATTCTTTATTCACCTCAGCGCCCGCCTTGCAAAGATAAACCGAGGCCTCCTTACCGCCCTTCAAATGCCTGAGAACATCTGAAACCCACTGGTGTTCATAAAACTCTCCCAGCGAATCCAGCAGCCAGCCGCCTTCAAACCGCGACGCCTTATAACTGAACTCAAACGTCCCGCGCGAATCGTCCTGCGCATTAATAAAACTGTGCAGCTCGTTAGACATATTCTTGGAGGCTCTCGCCAGCGCTTGCGCCGCGAGTTTTTTAGATGTTTTTTTAGATTCAAGCAAACTGTTGTCTTGCAAGTTTTCAAAGTATTCGAAATTCGGATTTTCCATTGTCAGTACTCTTTTCTAATTAAAAATTCGCCACAGGGTTCCCCGCAGCGAATCAAAAACCGCAGGGCGACGTTACGCACCTGCAGCCGGATCATTCAAAGAATGGATATTTAATCCATTACAGCGATTGAAAACTTCCACGCGGAGGCACGTTTAATACAGCTTCGCTAACAACAATAACCATTTTCATTCAGTACCTCCTTCTCTAAGTAAGATAAATTACAAATAAATTCTACTACTTATGTCAAAATTTGAATAGGGAATTCCTGACAGGGAATTCCTGAGCACAACCTCGCCCGCCGCGCCACAGCAATTCTCATTATGGCTTTAACGATATACGAATAGCCACATCCGCTAACCTCATCGAAGCCAAATAGCCATTTTCACCCGGCATTCCTTATTTTCTCGCCTCAAAATGATCTCGAATAGCGCAAGCAAGACGGCCTGAGAGCTTGAAAGACTGGGAAGCTAAGCTCCCCAGTCTCTCAAAAAAAAAATTTTCCCCTTTCCCGCACAACCCGCACGACGAAATATTATTCTTGCCAGCGGGAAAGAGAGCAGGGGGATAGGGCGCAAGTACCACCGCAATCATACAAATATCCATAATGAGAATTGCTGATTGCTTTCGGGTGGTGTTTTGTTTTAATCCCTCCCCCAAGTTCAATAAGATTATCGAGATCCATTATTCTCCCAATGAGGTACTCCCACGCTATCCGAAACCAAACAGTTAGTTAATTGAGTGCGCCTGCGCCGCCTGGCTAAGGCCGGTACAACGGCGCTTATTCAGAACAAGTTGTCAAGGTGCGGTATAAGGTTACCAAATTACCAGGTCGAAATAAGTTTTCCATGTCCTTATCCTCAATATATCTAACTGAATGAACAAAACTCTTTACCAATATATAAATATTACATATATTTCCTATTTTGTCGCATTTTTCAATACCCAAAATTTCCTGTATCTACCCCACCACCTCAATCCCCTCGCCCTCCACCACCTCGCCAATCTGCCACACCGGCTGACCCAATTCACCCGCCCGCGCCTCAAAATCAGCCAGCTTTTCCTTCGGCACAGCCAACAGCAGCCCGCCGCTGGTCTGCGCATCAAACAGCAGCATCTGCTGCATTTCATTTAAACTTGGGTCAAAGCGCACACCGCCCCCGTAAAACTGCCGGTTATCCGAAGACCCGCCCGGGAAAGTCCACTGCTCCGCAAACTTGAGCGCACAAGAAATGAAAGGCGTACCCTGCCAGAACAACCGCAGCCCCACCCCTGAGCCACGCGCCATCTCAGACCCGTGCCCCAGCAAACCAAACCCCGTAATATCCGTCCCGCCGCGCAGACCAAACTCATTCGCCAGCTGTCCGCCCAGTTTATTAAGGCGGCTCATCCAACCAATCACTTCCTGCGCGTCCTCATCGCTCGCCAACCCGCGCTTCAGCGCCGTCGTCGTCACACCAAAACCCAGCGGCTTGGTCAGCACCAGCACATCACCGGCGCGCGCCCCGCCCTTCGTCAAAAGTTTATCCGTCTGCACAAAACCGAGCGCCACCAGCCCAAACTTGGGCTCCTTATCCTGCACCGTATGCCCGCCCGCCACCACTACCCCCGCCTCCCGGCATTTCTCCGCCCCGCCCCGCAAAATTTCAGAAGAAATTTCCACCGGCAAGTCGGGCGGCAGCGCGGCAATATTCAAAGCCATAAACGGCTGCCCGCCCATCGCGTAAATATCAGAAAGCGAATTTGCCGCCGCAATCGCCCCGTACTCATAAGGCGTATCCACCACCGGCGTAAAAAAATCAGTCGTCACCACCAGCGCCCGCGAACCATCCAGCCGCCAGACCGCCGCATCGTCCGCGCCGTCCAGCCCAACCAAAAGATCCGGGTAATCACCCGGCTTAAACATATTCGCTACAGGGCGCAGCACCTGCGCCAGCGTTTCCGCATTCAGTTTCGACGCTCAGCCAGCGCAGCTTGACAAACTGGTGAGACGGATCTGCTTGCCAGACGGGTAATTTTCGCTCATAAGCACTCCCTAAACAACAATACCCTTAATCAATAAGGGTCAGGCTTATCAAAGCCTGACCCGTATTATACCCATATTTACACCTTCTTCTTTACTACGGAGCCGGAATCACAGTCGGATTGGCCGGCAGTATCGAAGAAGACGAATTAAGCTGCGGCAAAATAAACGGCGCACCACTCGGCAGCAGCATGATCTCCACATTCGGCGAAAGCTTCGTAATATACTGGTACTGTAGCAGGCTCGGGTTATCCCTCAACACATCCGCCACCAACTGCAAAGCCTTGGCCTCAGCTTCAGCCTGCACAATCCGTGCCTGAGCCGCGCCCTTGGCCGCAATCACGGCCGCATCCGCCGCACCTTGCGCGGTCTGACGAGCCTGTTCAGCTTCCTGCTTCTTCGATTCAACTACAAACTTGGCCTGCTGCGCCTGCTGTTCAGCGATCTGCTTCTGTTCTACAGCCGTGGCATACTCATCGCTAAAGCGAATGTTACGCAGCACAAAGTCCTGCAGGATGATATTGTTATCCGAAAAAATCTTGGTCAACTGATCGGTGATCTGCGCTTCCATCTCAGCGCGCTTGGTGCTCACGATTTCTTCCACACCGTACTGCGAAGAAACATCCCGAATCACACCGCGCGCCTGTGGGCGCACCAGCCCGTCCTCGTAGTTCTTGCGCCACGTGCGGTACAGGTTCACCGCCTTGGTTGGATCGATCGAATAGATCACCGAGGCATCGATGTAAACTTGTTGGCCGTCCTTGGTACGCACCTGGATCGAATCATCGCCAGAAACCTGCCCCTCGCTACCCACCTGCGACATTGTATAAGTCTGCCGCAAAATACTGTAACGCTCCACACGCTCAACAAACGGAATCACAAAATGGATACCCGCCGTCAGCGGCTCCGGGCGAATACCGCCCTCTCCAGCCGTGATCACCACCGCCATCTCGTCCGGCTCAATGAAAACCAATCCCGCGCCAACCGTGCTCAGCACTACCGCCGCCACCAGCATCACCACTACCCCGGTCGAAAAACCCTTTACCGGCTGCCCGCGGCTCGAGCGCGTTACCAGCAGAACCACCAGACCAATCGCCAGCAGCCATGCACCGCTGGCAACTACTTGAACAACCTGTGCAATATTCATCGTTTTCTCTCCTTAATGATTGAATCAACCAGACCAAAATCATTTCCGGCAAAATGTGGGATAAAACTCTCCCATTTCACACGGTAAATTAAATACATGCGCCGTTACCAGAAATGATTATATCGTGATAGCATTAACATAACGTATGCGAAGCGAAAAAGGTTGCATCGAAGAAATCTATCTGGATGGCACACACGCCGCCCGCCTCAGCTGCTCGCCGCGCATCCTCCCCGCGCCGGGCCAGTACCTGCTCGCCTGGGCCCAAAATGACCCCTACGCCGCACTCGCCCACCCCATCTTCCCCGCTGGCCCCGCCCCCGCCGGATTCCTGATCGCCCCACCCCTGCCGCAGCCGCCTCAGGCCGCCTGGCTCCCCGGCCAAATCCTGCACCTGCGCGGCCCCTATGGGCGCGGATTTATCCTGCCTACCGCCGCGCGCCGCATCGCCCTCATCGATTTTACTGGTTCCTGCGCGCGCCTGCTGCCCCTGCTGCCCCTCGCCCTGGCCCAAAAAGCCTCCGTCTGCCTGCTCACCCACCAGCCCCCCAGCGGCCTCCCCGCCGCGCTCGAGATCAGCCCGCTCAGCGCACTCCCCGAAACCCTGCTCTGGGCCGACTACCTCGCCCTCGACCTGTCCCGCGCCAACCTGCCCACCCTGCTCCCACTCTTCGCCGCCCAACCAAAGAGCGGCTATGCGCAAGTTCTGGTCGGCACCCCCCTCGCCTGTGGAGGCCTCGCCGATTGCGGCGTTTGCGCCGTCCGCACCCGCCAGGGCCCGCGCCTCGCCTGCAAAGACGGCCCGGTCTTTGACCTGGGCTTATTACAAACCTGACCCTCCTGCATAACTCATCCGCTCTCAGGCCCCATAAGCCCCGCTTCAATACTTCGCGCACCGCCACCAGATTTCCTCACAAATGAGCATTATAATCGGATAATATTGGTAGTAATACTTAACCGTACCTCTTTATCTGTAGATTTCCATTCAAGAAGAAAAAATGATGAAATTTGCCTGTAAGGATCTCGGCCCGGATTGCAACTTTGTAGTAACCGGCAGCACAAAAGAAGAAGTAATGAAGAAAACCATGCAACACGGCGGCATCGCCCACACCGCCGAAATGAAATCCATGACCCCCGAGCAAATGACGCAATTTGACAAGCAGCTCAAAGCCAGTATTAAACCAGCGTAGTCAAATAGAAACCAAGAAAGCAAGGCCGCCCAACCTATCGGGCAGCCTCGCTTTCTTTTCGCCAGTAGAATTTCTAAATTTAATACTTACCAATCGCAATGAAGGTCATAAAAGTGGCAAAACAACACGCCAGCACACCAAAGGAAGTAAACACCAGGCCCATAATATAGATGTAATTGGTCCCTTCGGGCCGGCTCTCCAGCGAAGAATCATCCGGATTATTCGGGTTGTAACTCACAGGCATATACTTATTCAAGGAATACACATCCAGGATTTCCCGGGCAATCTTTTCGCTGAAATAAATATGCTCACCCGGAAAGATCTTACTGCTCCGGTATTCCTTCTCACCGATCGTATACACATATTCGACAACCGGCTTATAGCTAAAATCGATATGTACTCCCCTGGCATCCTCCTTTTGCACCTCATCCTTCTCCAGGTTCGAAGCAACGATCTTGCCACCCGTGGTCTCCCAGCCCTGGGTCTCAACAATACCAGCCTCTTTTCTGCGGCGGGCATCGATAATCAAAAAAACCACCCCCGTCAGCGTAATGACCACGCCCAATATCACAGGAACGATGAAAAACAGGATAAACATTGTTTTAGCGTCCATGTTCTTGTCTCCTCAATATTTATTATATAATACCCACAGGCAAAAATTGCGGTTTTCCGCCCGAAATTGAAAGCAACATGGCGCCTTGTGCGTTTTTTGCCCCGTTGAGTTTAGCAAGTTACTGAGAGTATTAGCATGGTCAATTTCTATAAAAACAAAATTTCCTTCTTACCCGTCCTTAAACATCATCATCCCTTGCACCCGCTGCGTTATGCGCCAGCACAAAGTTCTTACCGCTCGCCTTCGCCCGGTAAAGTGCTTCATCCGCCATCTTAAGCAGCTCATTCCTGCCAACCTCATCCCCAAAATAAGTCGCCACACCAATGCTTATCGTCACAAAACCGGTCACCTTGCTCGCCCTGTGCACGATCTGCAGCGCCTCCACCTGTGCCCGCAGCATGTTCGCCAGCGCCAACGCACCCGCCGCGGAAGTATATGGCAGAATAATCCCAAATTCCTCCCCACCGTAACGTGCCACCAGGTCGCCCGGGCGGTTAAGCGCATTGTTCAACGCCTGGGCAATTTTCTTCAGGCACTCATCGCCCGCCACATGCCCATAAGTATCGTTATAAGACTTAAAGTCATCAATATCGCACAACGCAAAAGACGTCGCAACTTTATAACGCTTGCTGTGTAAATATTCGCGCGTCAGCGCCTCATCAAAATAACGCCGGTTATGAACTTCCGTCAGACCATCAATGTGCGAATGGATCTCCAGGATCTGCACCGTGCGCTCAAGCTGCTTTCCATACACCCAGATCAAACCGCTGACACCCACCGCCAAAAAGAAATGCGTAAAAATGATCGCCCAGGGCGAACTTGCCGTAACCGGGAACGAAACACTGATGCCGCCGCGAATTTCCCCCAGCTTGTAACCTTGCGCCGCGTGGCACATCAGGCAGCTCTCCTGCGTCACCAACCGAGCCATATAGCGAAATGTTACCCCCTTATCGCTGGAATCATAGGCGTAATATTCCACCCTGCCATCTTTCTCAAAGCTCGTTAACGCCCCAATTTCCCAATCAGCAGCCTGGTTGGCCGGGCGGATTGGGTTCAGGCTGGTGATATGAAACTTAATGTTTTCCTTCTTCTCAGCCAGCTCAGCGATCAAGCGCGTCATGTAAGCCGGGTTGATCTTGGTCAGCTGCAACCCGTCCGTGCTGGTGATATCGCGCTTTGGGTCAATCAAATATGGGTTCGGCTGCACCTGCTCCGTCACTGGCAGGTACACCCCCCCCGAGAGCGAGTTCCATTCACGCGTGGTCACGATCAGGCTGAAGAGCGAACGCGCATTCTCCAGGTAGGTTGCCAGCTGGTTGCTATTGATCTGCGAAATATTCCACACCAATGACCCCAGCATTAATAATAGCCAGATGCCAATGCTAACCAGCGTATAACGCTTAGCTTTATTGAACATGCTAAACAGCCTCTAAGCAGGTTTGGATCATTAAACCTCCAGCAAATGACAAATCCTGACCTTGAAATACTACTAATTCTATCAAAGCCCTATTCATAATTATCCCCGCAGCCCAGCCGAGCGGGATGGGGCGCTGTTAATAGCTCCGGCCTCGCGATCTTTGCGCCCCCCTCGGTTATCCCCCAGCTATTAACTCAACAATCGACCCCAAAACCGCACTCAACTTATCCTTCGTTTCGGCCACTGTTTCCCTGATAAGCAACTCATCTTGCTCCACAATCGCAGCTTCCAACTGCCGCGCCGCCTCAGCCAGTTCATCAGCCCCAATCGTACCGGCCACACCCTTCAACGTATGCGCCAGCCGCCTGGCAAGCTCCAGATCATCCCCTTCAATCGCAGCCAGCAGCGAGTCCACCGTCGTTCGCTGGCTCTCACGGAACATGCGCAGCAAGCGCAAATAAAGCTTCTGGTTGCCCCCCAACCGCGCCAGCGCGCTGCCAATGTTGATCTCACCATAAACCGCCGGCAGCTCTTCAGCATCTGCCTGGACCTGCCCACCAAAGCTCGGCGCAGCCTCCTCCTGTCGAGCCAGCCAACGCAGCAGCGCGCGCCTCAGTTCGCTCGCGTTGATGGGCTTCGAGACATAATCATTCAGCCCCGCCTGCAGTGTCTTCTCGCGGTCGCCAATCAGCGCGTGCGCAGTCATCGCAATGATCGGCAGTTTCTCGAAACCGAAGCGCCCATCCTTGCGAATCTGCGCGGTCGCCTCGTAACCATCCATCACTGGCATCTGGATATCCATCAAAACCACCTCAAAAATGCCGGTCTGCAAAGCGCCAATAGCTTCAACCCCATTTTCCGCCGTCGAAACCTTCAACCCCAGGTTTTCCAGCATCTCCATTGCCACCAGCTGGTTGATCGCATTATCCTCCACCAGTAAAGCCCGCATGCCTTTCAAGTGATCGAGTCTGCTGAGCTCCGCCGCCTTGCTCGCAGCCAGGGCGGGGTTCTCGGTTACATCAGGCTGTGCCGCCTGTGGCTCAAAAGTGAGACTAAAGCGGAAATCGCTGCCCTGCTCGGGCCGGCTCTCCACCGTGATATTCCCCCCCATAATAGTCACCAGCCGCTGACTGATAGTTAACCCCAGTCCCGTGCCGCCGTACTTGCGCGTTATCGATGAATCTGCCTGGCTGAAGGGTCTGAACAACTCCGCCACCTGCGCCTCACTCAACCCAATCCCCGTATCCCGCACCGAAAATTCAAGCGTAACACCTCGTTCAGATTTATTCTGCAAACGGGTGCTCACCAGCACCTCGCCCTGATGTGTAAACTTAATCGCGTTGCCCACCAGGTTGGTCAACACCTGTCCCAATCGCAGCGCGTCACCCCTCAACAAATTGGGCACATCCCCCGCCGTATCAAAATTCAACCGCAGCCCTTTTTCTTGCGCCTTAAGCGCCGCGATATTAGCAATCGATTGCAGCAGCGCGCCTGGATTAAAGTTCTCCTGCTCAAGCGCCACTTTTCCAGCTTCAATCTTGGAAAAATCCAGGATATCGTTAATCATCGAGAGCAGCGACTCACCCGAAAACTGGATTTTATCCAGGTAGTCGCGCTGTTTGTCAGTCAGGTTGGTTTGCAAAGCCAGGCTCGTCAGCCCCAGCACACCGTTCAATGGCGTGCGAATTTCGTGGCTCATCGTCGCCAGGAAGGTACTCTTAGCCTGGTTGGCGCTTTCGGCTCTTTCTTTGGCAACCTGCAGCTCAGCAGTGCGTTCTTTGATCAAATCCTGCAGGTGGTCGCGGTACTCTAACAACTCAGCCTCCGCTTTTTTGCGCTCTGTGATGTCTGAAAGCAAAGCCAAAAAATATTCCACGCTGCCATCCGCGTTCCGTTTGCAGCGCACCCCCAGGTCTACATACACCACCTGCCCGTCCGCCCGAATAAACCGTTTTTCAATGCGATAACCATTGATCTCCCCGCTCATCACCTTATTAAATTGCTCAATGTCGCTCCCCAGGTCATCCGGATGAGTCACATCTTTCCAGCTGTATTGCAGCAATTCTTCCCTTTCGTATCCAAGCAGGTTGCACACCGCCTGGTTTATTTCCAGCCACTTTGTTTCCACCGAGGTCACCGAAAAACCCATCAGGTCCTGCTCAAAATAACCTCTAAAACGCGCCTCGCTCTCACGCAGCGCCCTATCTGCCCGCTTACTCTCGGTGATATCCACCGCCAGGCTGTTCAACACCCGCCTGTTCGCGTTGGTCCTGCCCAACGGGGTGGTTTGAAAATCCCAGATTCGCTTGGAGCCATCCTTGGCCGTAACGACCCACTCCCCGTTGTGCACCGTCTGGTCGATGGAAAAAAGTTGATCGACATAATCTTTTGAAAAACCGGTTCTTTCGCCATACGCCCGCTCTGTCCAATCGCTCATCGTGGGAATATCTTCAATGCTATAACCAGAATATCTCGTCCACCCGGCGCTCAGCTGTAATACGCGGTCATCTTCGTCGTGGATCATAATCGGGATCGGCGACCCTGCAATCGCGCGCCTCCAGCGTTCCTCGCTGTCCTGCAACGCCGCATCCACCTGTTTGCGCTCGGCAATTTCACGCTGCAACTCTGCCGTGGTTTGTTCAGCATGTTGCCGCGCCTCCACCGCATCCGCCATCATGTTTAATGCCGCCAGGCGCGAAGCAGCCAGCGCACCATTTGAGTTTTTCAATTCCATTGTGCGTACATCCACGCGTGTTTCCAGTTTATCCAGCAGCACAGCGCGATCGCTCGCCAGCGTTTCCAGCGCCGCATTTTGATCAACCAGCGCCTGCTCCTGCTTCAACTTTTCCAGCAGCACCCCCAGCATCTGGCAGGCGTTATAAATCAACACCCGCGAAGGTTCATCCAGCGAGACAGTTGCCGAATGGCAGACAAAACCGAACGTGTCCTGGCGTGTGCTAATTTCCACACACTCACCTTTGCCCGGGCTGTCTTCCTCTACCCAGCTAAAAACCGCGCCAGCGAAGATCGTTTGCATCCCTTCCAGGAACAAGGTTTGCACCCTGGCAGCATCCTTTAACTGCGAGAGGTTGGTTGCCAATAAAAAGAGGTCGAAGGCCTGGTTGGTCATTCAACGCCCTCCCTATTATGCATACTCGGGTGCGTGTTCAGCCAGCCAGCGGTCTGGATGAACAAAATAAGGATTTTTGGTAACCACCCCGCCGTTGATCGTAAACGGGTGCGTTTGCAGCACGTTCATGATCATCGCCCCGGAAAACTGGTTGACATTGTACATGCAGATACTGATCCAGGGCTTGCCAGGAATGAAATAGTTCAGCCGGGCCTCGTAAACCATCAGATGCTCAATGCCAGGGATCGCCTTCAGAGCCCAGACCATCTCTGCCGTGGCACGCACATTCCTTTTGCCGTTTGCCTGGGAGTTAATATAAAACTCGTTTAAGCCCTTATCCATCTCCCT
>JBBRWF010000090.1:0-11428 GCA_038249405.1 Anaerolineales bacterium | reverse complement strand
TGATGGCTCGTCCGCGCATTCTTTTATTGGATGAACCATCCATGGGTCTGGCCCCCATTCTGGTAGACCTGATCTTTGACACCATTATATCCATCAACAAAGAAGGCACCACCATCCTGCTGGTTGAACAAAACGCGCTCATGGCGCTTTCCATCGCAAACCGAGGCTATGTGCTGCAAACTGGCGAAATCATTCTAAGCGATACCGCTGAAAACCTCAAAAACAATAATGAGGTTCAAAAAAGCTATCTCGGTGTAGAGTAAACCACAGCAGATTTGAGTATTCAGTCTAAAACGCAGAGGATGTGCTCCTCTGCGTTTTTTTCTTTAGTTAGATCACCTTATTGCAAGGTAAAATAATCTTCACGAGGTAAAAATGCCATCAGCAGAGATCATCACAATAGGAACCGAAATACTGTTAGGTGAAATCGTCGATACTAATTCCGCTTACCTGGCCCGTCACCTGCGGGACCTGAATATTGACGTATTTCGCACATCAACCATTGGGGATAATACTGAGCGAATCGCTGGCATCATCCGAGAAACACTCGCCCGGACCCAGGTAATTATCACTACTGGCGGCCTGGGCCCAACCGTGGATGACCCAACACGTGAAGCAGTAGCCCTGGCTTTTGGTCTTGAAACCGAATTCCGCCCCGAGTTATGGGCACAAATCGTTGAACGAATGAGTCGTTTTGGACGCGTCCCTACTGAAAATCAAAAACGTCAGGCCTATATTCCAAAAGGCGCGATCCCTATTCCAAACATCGTGGGTACCGCACCCGCATTCATTGTTGAACAGGAAGACAAATGCGTGATCTCCCTTCCCGGAGTCCCGCGTGAAATGGAATACTTATCAGAAAATGAGGTTTTCCCTTATTTGCGCAAGCATTACCAGTTAATAGGCTTGATAAAAGCCCGAATTCTGCATGCCGCAGGGATGGGAGAAAGTGTCATAGATGAACATATTGGCGAACTTGAGCTGCTTTCAAACCCAACAGTAGGGCTGGCAGCTCATTATGGCATGGTGGATATCCGCATCACAGCCAAGGCTGAAACCAGCGAAATGGCAGACCTGCTTATCGCAGGTGTGGAAAAAAGCGTGCGCGAAAAATTGGGCCATGTAATCTACGGCGCAGACCAGGAAACCTTGCAAGGGGTGGTGCTGGCAGGATTAGCACAGAAAAACTGGTCTCTGGCTGTTGTGGAAGTAAATACCGGTGGAGAATTCTCGCGGCTGTTAACATCGGCCGGGTCAAGCAGCTTTGTAAGTGGCAAGATTCTGGCTTCGCTGCCCGAAGGACAAACCCTTTCGCAACTGGTTGCAGACGAAATGCAAATACACAGGGTGGATATCGTAGCAGGCATCGCAGCACGCCCCACTACCGGTAAATCAGAAGTTGACATCGTGCTTTTCACACCGCAGCGCCAGATAAATGAAACCCGTGGTTATGGCGGGCATCCCAAAAATGTGCCTTCCTGGGGGGCAAACTCAGCCCTTGATTTGCTTCGCACACAGCTCATGGAAAAGCAATGACAGGCAAGAAACTGCATGGGTTGATCGGCGGAATATGGACTGCCAATCTGGCAATTTGCGTTCTGGTGGCGGGTCTTTTTTATTGGTTCAATACCCCATCCACAGCAGAAGCCGACCTTCCCATCCCAACCCAGTTTTTACAAAACAACATTTCAACCAGAGCACCAAATCCATCCATTACACCTGTACCACCGCCTACACAGCGCCCGACCATAACCCCCTGGCCTACCCCTTCTCCGGGCCCCAGTGTTACGCCCATGCCTTTTCCACCTTCCAATCGGATCGTTATAGGCGAATCAATTGAAAAACGGTCTCAAGAAGTTTTTCGCTTCGGGCGGGGACCTGTCAAGAAGTTGATTGTGGGCGGCATACACGGCGGTTCTGAATGGAATACTGTCGAATTGGTTACCCAGTTAATCGCTTACCTGAATGACCACCCAGAACACATTCCAGCAGATACTTCTTTATTTCTGTTACCTGATATAAATCCGGACGGCTCAGCTCGAAAACACGGGGTAGACGGACGCGTTAACGCAAATGGCGTTGATCTAAACCGCAATTGGCCTTACAACTGGAAAGCGGATTGGCCGCGAGATGGATGTTGGATTTGGCGCCCGGTTACAGGCGGCGCTTTCGGCGGGTCTGAACAGGAAGTACAGAATTTGATCGCCTTCATTGACAAAATAAAACCTGTCGCGCTGATCAGTTATCACAGTGCGGCCCTGGGAATTTTCCCTGGAGGCAGGCCTGATTTTCCGCCATCCATCAAACTCGCAGCCGCAATAGCAGCTGTCAGCGATTATGCTTACCCGCCGCTGAATACCGGATGCGATTACACCGGGAACATGACCGATTGGGCAGCCAATACAAGAAGCATTCCAGCTATTGACATTGAATTAACAAACCACGTCGATACAGATTTTGAACAGAACCTGCGAATTTTGCAGGCTTTTCTGGATTGGCGTCCCTGATCGATTGACCATGCAGACCCGCTTGACATAATTGTCAGACAAGTTCATAATTGTACAAATCCATCACCTGAAATTCATCACGATGCCTGCCTAACACAAGGAGAACGAATGACAGAACCTGCTGATATCCTGCTGATTAATGCCCACGTTTTGACAATGGACGAAGAAATGAAGCAGTACCGTCCTGGAGCCCTGGCAGTGAAAGGTGACTCCATTCTGGCAGTAGGGCTCGAAGCAGAGATCAAAGCACAATATTCCGCTATTCAAACCATTGATTGCGGTGGAAAAATCCTTATGCCCGGATTGGTCAACGCACACACACACATCCCCATGACACTTTTACGCGGCCTCGCGGACGATTTGAGACTGGACGTGTGGCTGATGGGATATATGATGCCGGTAGAACGTGAATTCGTTTCACCAGATTTTTGCCGCCTGGGCAGCTTGATCGCCTGCACTGAATTTATCAAAGGCGGCGTTACCAGTTTCGCAGACATGTACTACTTTGAAGAAGATGTTGCCAAAGCTACCGCTGAAGCTGGCCTGCGCGGAGTGTTAGGTCAGTCTGTAATGAAATTTCCCACACCAGATTCAAAGTCGTTTGAAGATTCACTTGCGATGGCACGCGACTTCATCCAACGCTGGAAAAACCATCCCCTGATTGTTCCATCCATTGCACCTCATGCCCCTTATACCTGCACACCTGAAATTCTCAGAGCCTGCGCCCAATTAGCGGTGGAATTTGATATTCCCTTGCACACCCACATTGCCGAAACCGCTTTTGAAGTGGAGAATATGCGCAATGAAAATAATATGCCTGTGGTTCCATATGTCAAGAAACAAGGTCTTTTTGATGCAAAAGTTCTGGCAGCGCATTGTGTACATATTGATGAAGGTGAAATACGAACCCTGCAACATTACAACGCTGGGGTAGCACACAACCCTTCATCAAACTTAAAACTGGCATCTGGTTTCGCACCAGTCAACAAAATGTTGGAAGTTGGTTTGAACGTGGGAATAGGAACAGATGGCCCGGCATCCAACAACGATTTGGATATGTTTGAAGAAATTCGTCTGGCGGCTTTTATTGCCAAGGCGGTCAGCAATGATCCCACCGTTTTACCAGCTCCCCAGGCGCTCCTGATGGGAACGCGACTTGGTGCGCAAGCCATGCATATTGGACATATTACCGGTTCGTTGGAAGTTGGCAAGCGCGCAGATTTAATCCTGATAGATACCAGTCCGCTGCACAACTCCCCACGCTTTGAACGAGACCCAAATAACGCCTATGCTCAAATTGTTTATGCATCAAAGTCTACAGATGTGAGCGACGTGATGGTAAATGGCAAGTGGTTAATGCGTGATCGTAACTTGCTGACCGTAAACGAGAAAGACTTGTTACAGCAAGCTGCCAGCTATGCAAAACGCATTGACAGCTTCTTAATGGCGCGCGAACAATCAGTTCTGTCAAAACTCATCGCGCTTGGCGGATCAATTGAAGAAGAAAGCTTCGAAGTGCAGATGAAAGTACAGGTTAAAGATCTTTCAGTTATCCAGAAAGCCATCAAATCATTGGGTTTGGAGATCCTGTATCAAAAACATTATCGCCAATATGATAATTACTTTACTTTTGATGATCCTTTACAGGGTCATTTGCGCTACAGGGAAGATGACTTAATCGATGAAAAAGGCAAAGTACTCAACGTACGAACCCGGCTGACTTTACTGGGGGAAAATCGTGAAGGTGAGTTTAATCAGGATGTATTGCTCTCACGTTCACGCTATCTGGCACCTGCGGGACAAACTCTGCGCTTTTACCGCGAATATTTTAAGCCTACTGGAGAAAAAATCATTGAAAAAGATCGCCAGCGCTGGCATGTAAGTTACAAAGGAGAAGAGTTCTATCTCAATCTGGATACGGTGGAACGCCCCGACCTGGGTTGCTTCATAGAGATAAAGAGCCGCACCTGGAGCCGCAAAGACGCCACCCGCAAAGCAGAGCTTGCCGCCGAGCTGGTAACCAGCCTGGGGGCCGCCAGTGCCAAACATATTACCAGTGATTACGTCAAGCTTGTATCTTCATAACCTGGCTTTTGTCATTTTGTAAACACTTACAACTGATTAGAAACAAAACAGCTGTCCATTACGGGCAGCCGTTTTGTAAATGTTGATCATATGTTTCGGAAAAATTATGCAACCCTGACCCATCACAACGTGCGCGGAAATAAAAATATGGCGTTTGCGCAGGATACGCCACGGCTTGCAAAGCGCTAACTGAAGGGTTGCAGATCGGGCCGGGCGGCAAACCCAAGTTTTGATAAGTATTGTAAAGAGAATTGACGGCCAAGTCATCGGCTGTAAGCGGGACTTTCCACCAGGTATTTAGCCCCTGATCAAAACCGAGTGCATATTGAATAGTAGGATCAGTTTCCAGGCGCATACCCTGAGCCAACCTGTTGAGAAACACGGAAGCAATGGCAGGCTGTTCTTCAGCTACTACCGCTTCACGCTGTACAATGGATGCCAGGATGACTGCCTGGAAAACATCCAAATTTTGCCGCGCGAAACCAGCGCGCAGTTCAGAGGTTAATTCCAACGCCATGCTATTCATCAAATTGGAAACAAGTTCATCTGCCTGAATTACGCGAGGTAAAACATATTCGCCGGGCAAAAGAAAGCCCTCTGCGCCAATCCCTTGCGGCAAAAAATCGAATTTAGATTTTGGTGCATGAGTCGCCCGCATAAACTGATCCTGTGTAAGTGAAAGACCAGATGTTGGTAATGTGGCAGCCACTTCTTCCAGCCGCCAGCCAGCTAGAATTACAAATCTCACCTGCGTGGGGGTGGAATCCTGTAGCTTTTGGGCTATTTGAATCGGACTTAACGCCGGGCTGAGTTTGAAATTTCCCGCCTGCACCCCGGTATCCATTCCTGAATATACCATGTAGACCGTGAAAGCTTCTGCACTGCGGATAATTCCTGCCAGTTCCAACGCCGCCGCCACCGAACCTGCCCCCTGCCCATCCTTTACAGAAAAATCAACTTCCCTTGCATTTGCATCCAGTGGAGTGGTGACAAGATCTCCATACCACAATATTAACATCGAGTATTGAATACGCTGCGTACTGTTCAAATTGTCTGAAACTGGTCCAGCAACACGCTCTGCCAAAATAGGTATGGCAACATACCCTCCTATCATTACCAGGAATAAAAATAAAGATAACAAAGAAAAAGCTAAACAACCCAAAGGAAAACGGGCACGACGACGGGAACGGCGGGTGGGTTCAGTATTCATGATCATTTTATTGGTGATTATCCAGATAATCCTGTAATAGAACAGCGGCAGCAACATCATCCAGGTGCCCGGCGCGTTTTTTACGTGGCGCTCCGGATGCAATGCGGGCAGCACGTGCATCCTGGGTGGTCAGACTCTCATCCCACATCTCAACCGGTAGGTCGGTTTGTCCGCGCAAAATTTCTGCGAAATTCATAGCGCGACGCCCTGCGGCATTTACTTCACCGGCTTCATCATATGATACACCGACTATGATGAGACCAGCTTTTTGCTCAGCAGCATGGTCAGAAACCTGGGCTGCATCCACTAGTTTGGAAACATGCGCCATTATACCGAGAGGACGCGCCAACATCCCGGTCTCGTCACTCACTGCCAACCCAAGATTTTTTTGTCCATGATCCACCGCAATAATTTTCATATCAACCTGTTACAAAAATTCGGATCGGCAGGAAAGGTAACCAGGGCCACCAATCAGGGTGAATTTGGATTTGTGGAACCTGAGCAAGACCATAGGTATCACTGAGTAGATCGCTTGCACGCTTCACTACTCTTCCCGTAACCAGTGCGATAACATCGCCGGGCTTAATAGAGGGGCGTATACTGCGGGTTACGCTCATCTGCCAATGAGAAAACCCCTGGGCACTCATAGAAGGCGTTGTAAGGTTCGCCATCATGATCGGATCAGGTAAGGCAGCTGTACCTGCCTGTAAGGATGCATCCAGAACTCGCGTGGCTAATGAGTGTAAATCTGCGAAAGAAGTAAAAGCCATGCTATATTCTACCCGCAGGGTTAAGGATAATGTCTTTCCGGTCTGCCCCTCAGCAGGGGAACTCGACTCATCCTGGATATGAACCAATTTGAAGCTGGCTGGCAACAGCACATCGCCATCAGAAATTTGTTCCCAAAAACGTGCACGAGCTGTTTGTTCCAAATCAACCAACAGCCGTTTTTTAAGTTGGAAGCGATCCTGTTCAGTAGGAATTGGCAACTCACTCTCGCCGCCTCCGCTGGTAGCAAACGGGTTAGTAACAGCCAGGGTCTTCCCCAACTCCCCTTCAAATGTGTTGATTACGCCTGAAGTAACATTGCCGCTCAAGCCACCAGATTTTGCGCGAAGAGAGACAGTTGCTGTTTTACCTTTTCCACCAGGAACCAGGACCAAACTATCGGTTTCAAAAGAAATCACAATGTTTCCTGGAATTAATAAAACAGTCCCGGCAGGAACCTGGACAGCTTTCTCAGATAAATTCATCAGCAAAACCCGTCCGCTGGCAAAACGGTCAGAAAGAATGGTTTTGCCGGTAGAAAGAGCAGAATCTGAACCTTCAACCACCTGTGTCAACGTACGCTGCGGGACAATCCCTGAAAGCTGAACAGTCTGGGCTTCAGGATCAGCGCTCACCGCAATCGTAAGAGTTTGCTGCCGAACAGGAGGCGTGATACTAACCTCCGCCGATGGAATAAATACCAGCATCACTACCAGCACCGCAAATACACCGCTAAAAAAAACCGCCAGGCGCCGTACCGGATAGGCGACAAATGAAAATAACTCCTGACCTGGTAATTTTTTTCTGATATCTCTAAAATCCGCCCGAGGGAAACGGCGCACAGGCCGAGCAGGCTTTTTTACCTGCCATTCTTTTTTTTGCGCAGCAAAAGCACTCGAAAAGTAAGAAATGCCCTCTTCCCGAGCAACAGAGCACAGTTCGCCATCCCTGGTGACCAACCCCAACTCTGCTCCAAGAGATTCAGCATGTCTGCGCAACAGGGTCAGATCAAGCGGGCGAATATCCACTCGGCCGCGCCTGGGCCAGACCAGCAAAATGCGCGCTGACTTAGCCCAGACCATGCGGTCACGGATAGAGACAATATCGTCATGCTTATCAAGATGAATAACGTGCGTTTTCATGCCATACCGATTATAACTCGCACAACCATTGCCCGGTACAGATAACCCCAAGAAGAATAAGGCCGGACGATTTTACCCGTTCGGCCAGTAAAAAAATCGTGTTGGATTAAGACCAGCCGATTAGCGTGAAAGGCCCCATTTTCGGTTGAGAGCATCTAAAGTGCCATCAGCGCGCATGGCGGCAAGGGCTGCGTTAACTGCTACGCGTAGTTCGCTTTTCGGGGGAAAAACAAAAGCCAGCTTATCACCTACGGCAACTTCTTCGCCAATTTTCATTTTTCCCAGATTGGCTTCCATAAAGCCAACAGCTGCCATGTAATCAATCACCAGGGCGTCCACATCATTTCCTGTGAGAGCCAAAACGGCCCCGCCCCAATCTTCAAAAGATGTGATCTTCTTCTCAACAAAGTACTTCTGGGCGGCAATTTCATTGGTTGTTCCTGTTTGAACACCAATCTTGGCGTTGGGATCAGCCTTCATTTGTGCAGCGGTTCGGGTTTCATCAGCACGGACCAACAATATCTGGGAAACCTCAACATAGGGATCAGAAAAGTCAACGATTTTAGCTCGCTCCGGCGTTATTGTGACAGAGTCGCCGAGCATGTCAAACTGACCGGCCTGCATGGCAGGGTTTTACAGGCTATACCACGCTCATCATAAACAACAAAACCTTCGTTTTCATACACAAGCGGTAATTCATGAATATACGGTTTCTCTCTAACAATATATTGAGCATCCAAGAGACAGGCGGCATTCAGCAAACCTTCTGTAGTTAAAGAATAATAAGCCTGTCTGGTAATGGCAATGTTGTTAAAATAATCGCCATTGTACTTTGCCAGGGCGCCAGGCGCAACCAGCTCAAACCTGGGTTTCCATTCGATCTCGTAGCCCGGTTGAAAAGCAGCCACTGCCAGCTCGGATAATGTTGCAGCACTTGATCGTTCAGAATGCACCCGCCAATCAGATTCTTGTATGGCCCATTTTTCAGGCGGAGTAATAAAGCGTGCCTCCTTGGGGGTGTTGGCCTTTGCCCATTTCTGTACCTGCACCCAGGGAGTATTTTGTCCATATGGATAAATACCTGGATTCCAAAATCCCAAATTCCAAACTATGACAAAAGTAGCCACAATTGTTACCCCAGTCAACAAGGCCACCAGTTTAACCACCATTGCTTTTTGCCAGGTACACAAAACCCACAAAACAAAGAGAACCAGGATTGGGGTTGGAGAAAACACAAAAGCCACCAAAACAGTGGCAAATGCCAATGGAGAAAGACGCTTTTCTTCGTAAATACGAACAATATAATTTGAAAAATAAAGATATCCTAAAATCAGCACCCACAGCCCGATGCGAGTGATTTGGGATTGTATGATAATCGTTACAGGGAAAAAATTCACTGTAACAATATTTACTACCACCACAATAATACCGGCCAGCATAAAGTTTCTGGCAACCGAACTGGTTTCGCTGGCAGGCTCCTCTTTTAGCGCAATAAAGAACAATGCCATTGCACTGAATCCACCAAAAGTAGCCGCCCAGGTTCCAGGATATGTGCCCAACATGGCAAAAATATGACGGAACAAAGTGAGATTAAGTAATGCCACCCATTCAGGTCGTAGTGACAAATCCAGCGGAGATCCATTGGATTTCCAGATCAGCACAGGCATAGCTGCCAAAATAAACAGCACAGCACCTGAACCGATTTTTTTAACACCAATACGGCGAAATTCGAGCAAGCAAGCCAAACCGAACATCGCCAGGATGAAATTGACTGAAACGACATGGATGTTATACATCAGCCCGGAAATAAAAAAAGCCAGGGGGATGCGCCCTTTGAAGAACTGATTGACAGCAATAAGCAAGAAAGGCAGGACAAAAGTTCGGCTGAGCGGAGCAAACTCAAAAATAGGGAAACCTGTAAAGCTAAAATGCGGCACAATAAAGGCCAGCGTGCACAAGAGTGATGTCAGCGGGTTATGGAAAAGCGTATCACTCAATTCCCAGATTGCCCAAAAGCTGATGTAAATCGTAACAAAATGGAGGCTAAAAAGAGTGGGTTCCAACCAACCTAAACGCAAAAAGGGAATAAACGAATACCAGAAATAAGAATAATAAACATTATTCAGGCTGAGCATGGCATCGCCGGGGTAAAGTGAAGGGTCTGCCATAAACTTGAGAAAAGGGATGTGCATACCTTCGTCAAAAGTACCAAATTGATAGCCAATCAACAAGAACGTGAACACAGTTGCAGCAAAATAAAGTACATGCCGTCTGGATGGAGATGAGCCAAACTGGGATATTGTTTTAATATACATATTCACCGGGAACCAAAAGAAGGGCGGCCGGAGTGGCCGCCCTTTTGCTAGATCTATTTCGACTTTTCAGACAACCAGGTTTTAACGCCTTCCAGAGCCTCAGCAAGGTTTGAACCATTTTTTCCGCCGCCGAAAGCAAGATGCGGCGCGCCGCCGCCACCCGCCCCAAGCTGGCGGGAAATATGGCCAACCAACTCCCCGGCTTTGATGCCTCGCTTGATTAAATCCTGCGTTACTGTGACCATAACCATAACGCTCTCATCAGAGGGCGCAGCTATCACACAGATACCATTTTCAGGAACTCTGGCGCGGAACACGTCAGACAATTTTGTGAGCGTGTCTTTGTCCAGACCGGGGAGCTGGGCAATCAATAAACTCACTCCACCTACAGACTGAACCTTTTCGAGTTGCGTGCTGAATGTTGAAATCGCCAGATCCGCGCGAACAGTTGCCAGCTGTTTTTTGACAGCAGACAGCTCATCTTGCAGTGTTTCCACTTTGCCAGGGACTTCATCCACACTGGATTTCAAAGTGGATGCTACTGTTTTGAGAGCCTTAAACCGTCTGGCTACCAGATCATAAGCGCCGCGTCCTGTGACTGCTTCGATACGCCGCACTCCGGCAGCTGCTGAGCCTTCGCTAACAATAACAAAAGTCCCGACATCGCTGGTACGGGTCAAATGCGTTCCACCGCACAACTCATACGAATAGCGATCTTCTCCGCTACTATCGTCGGAAATCGTGATCGTGCGAACAACCTCGCCGTATTTTTCACCAAAAAGCGCCATAGCGCCCTCGGCAATAGCGGCTTCTCTCGATTTTGTTCTCGAATTAACGCTGTAATCTGCGGTTACGGCCTCATTAACTATTCTTTCCACTCGCTCAATTTGTTCGGGCGTCATCCCATCCGGGTGATTAAAGTCAAAACGCAGGCGGTCGGGAGCAACCAGAGAACCAGCCTGACGGGCATGTTCACCCAGAACCTTGTGGAGAGCAGCATGCATCAAGTGGGTGGCAGTGTGATTGCGCATAATGTCATGCCGGCGAGCAAAATCGACCTGCCCAATCGCCGCATCACCAACCTTTGGTTTTCCACTGACCACTTCACCGATATGGGAAATCAGCCCGGAAGCGGGCCGGCGCACATCGCTGATTTCAATTTCCCAACCGCCGTCGGTCACAGATTTGGTAGAGCGGATCAGGCCGGTATCACCAACCTGTCCACCCGATTCAATATAGAAGCCAGTCTTGGGCAGAATGACTTCGATCCTGTCACCAAACTGCGCCTCTGTTACATTCTGACCATCCGAAACCAGGGCCAGGACTTCACCTTCCACCTGCGGCGAATTGTATGGGTCGTAATCAACCGCCGTTACAAGCTTGCCGCCGGCCTGAAGTTCT
>JBBRWF010000089.1:0-11529 GCA_038249405.1 Anaerolineales bacterium | reverse complement strand
CTGGAGCCAATCTGACATTTTGCCCCAGGCAGTGAACCGGGAGCGTTTGCGCAAACTGTAAAGTGTCTCGGTCATGATCATTAAGATAAAGCCGAGAATCCCCAGTGAGTGGCCGAATAATTCGCCCGCAGCAGGAATTTTCTTTGTCACCAACATAACCAGGCCGTAAACCCCTGTAATTACCACGGATACAAGTACCGACCACCAAAATTCTCTGTTGTTCTGCAGCATGCTATCTTCTTTCGGTAGAAATTCTGGAGTAATAAGGGTTTTTTTCTGTATAAGCTATGGTTATCTTACGGAAGCTTTTTGCAGTACCACTGTGCTTGCGGCGCCAGAACCCGTGCCGGAGTTGCGCGAGTTATATATTTGAGTCCAGAATTTCGCCAGGATATCGGCGATGGGGGCATTAGGAGCTAATAATTGTTCGCGGATTGAGCTGATGTCCAGCCGGTCGCGCACAATGGTTTGAAGCGCGGATGAAAGTTTTTGGTCGCCCATTACTATAGCGCCGACGATGTATTTACCCGTCAGCATCAGACGTACATGGTTGATATCGAACCCATTCTGGGCAATGATGGCATCCGGCATATCGCGCCAGGTTTCGCTATCACCCCTTGCGATTACAAAAGGATTTTCAACACTATCTGTTCCAACGCCGACATTCCCGATGATGGTGGTGGTCAAACCTGCCAGCCTGGTAACATTGAAAGAAACTGACTTGATGTAAGCCAGGCTTTTGCCTGCCATATTGGAACCGGCTATATGGCCTTGTTCCCGCGCTGGTGTCCAAAGACTATCGATCACAGAACGGCCAGAAACGGGATCGTAAACCTGGGCTACATCTCCGGCAGCAAAAATATTTGGTTGATTCGTGCGCAGGTGTTCATCGGCCAGAATTCCGCGATCGCAGGTGATCCCAGATTCTTTAGCAAGTTTGATGCGTGGTTGAATGCCAATAGCATAGGCCAGCATATCGCAGTCAATTTGCTGTCCACTTTTCAAGCGAACTCCAACCACCTTCCCTTGTTTGCCTAAAACTTCATCCAGCTCTGACTCGTAATGAACATTGATCCGGTCTTCTTTTAGACGGTGCTGGATAATTTTTGATTCTGCTTCGTCGAGCACATTGCTCCAATAGCGATTGGTACGGATGAGCAGGTGAACTTTCAGCCTGCGAAGAGCCAATCCTTCGGCCAACTCGAGGGCGGTAATGCCGCCTCCAACCACCACTGCTGAACGGGCGCGCTTGGAACGGGCAACAATTTGCCGGGCGTCTTCCATGTGGTCAAGCTTAACGACCCCTTCCAACTCGGCTCCCGGTACTTTTAGGCGTGAGGCACTGGCGCCCACTGAGATTAATAAACGGTCATACGGAACGCGTTTGCCATCATTTAAGGCTACGAATTGTTCTTGCGGCAAAATCTTTACGGCTGTAGCCTGCCAGAAATGGGCGTTCAATGCTTTGTAATCTTCTGGTTGAAAAGGGAATAACTGTTTTTCTTCAATTTCGCCTGTCAGGTAATAAGCCAGGCCGGGCCGGGAATAATACCAATGCGGGTCTTCGCTGATAAACGTGATGGTACCTTGTTTATCAATAGCCCGAATGGCCTGTGCTGCAGCGATGCCGGCCACGCCGGTGCCCAAGATGACATAATTGGTCATTTTTTAGGCCTCTGCAAAAAGATTGGTGCGTTCAAATCGCAACACCCCACGAGGACAACGCGATACACACTCACCGCAGGTAAGGCATTGGCTATTTTGAACAGGTATTCCCTGCCAGGCATACTCCCGGACATCGATATTGATCGGGCAATTATACGAACAGACTCCGCACTGCACACATCGCGATGAATCTGGTACGACATAGCCGCTAACAAGCGCTTCGCGCCGATTTGAATCTTGTTTGAAAAAGTTTTTAAACATATAACCTCTATAGAATAAAGTCGCACTAATCGGCTAATAGTTACGCATGAATATTAAATTTCATATTGTTGTGCACTTCGCCGCAGCAATGCTGCGGGCAGTCCGTATTAACTGCCCGCAGACTAATTTTTTATATTTCAGGAAATGGGATGGGAAGGGATTAGTCATTGTTTAATTTTGTTCTGCTGTTTCGCAGTTTCGCAGTTCTTGCAGACAGGTTTCTTCGATTCGTGCGGTAACCGGCAGTAAAGGCGGGCGCACAGCCCAGCGTTCAAACCCGTTTTGACGGGCGATGATGGCTTTTAGAATGGGCGGGAAAGGCTGGTAACGATCCAGTACTCGGCGGCGAATATTGAGCTGTTCCTGCGCCTCGATTGCATCCCCACCTTGCAGGAAAATATCCCACACCTGGCGAAGCATGGGCGAATAGAGGTTGGCCATCGCGGTTATGGCGCCCCCGGCATTATATTCGAGAGCGTGCAGGAACAGGCCATCGTTGCCGTTCAGGACGAGAAGGTCCCTGCCGAAGCGTCCGCCAAGGGCAATGGCGAATTCAGGATCGCCAGAAGAATCTTTTATACCTGCAAATTTTTCGGGGTGGGCCTGTTTAAGACGCGCCAGCAGATCGAGTGAAAATGGAATACCGGTTTGCCCGGGAATGTGATATCCAAGCAAATAGCCCCCTGCAGGCACAGAGCGCCTGATTACCTGGTCAAACCATTCAAAGAGACCGTCATCACTGATTTTGCGGAAATAATATGGCGGCAGTACCACCACCCCCTGGCAACCCAGTTCAAAGGCTGTGCGAGTCAGGTTAATGGTTTCGTCCAGGCTGGGCGTGCCGGTGCCAGCCAGGAAGCGAAAATCGGGATAGGTGCTGTGCACCTCCTGCGCGGCGCGCAATACAGATTCGCGTTCCCGGGCGCTAAAGGATGGACCTTCTCCAGTGGTGCCGAACAACAAGGCACCGTGACAATCTCGAGCTGCCAGGTAATGCAAAAATGGCGATAGCCCCCCCAGGTCTATCGAAAAATCTTTTTTAAGGGGTGTCAGAGCAGCTGCGTATATACCTGAAATGGGATGTCGATTGGGCATGGAAAATCCTTGATCGATTATCTGAGAAAACGCGTTATGATTCTACTCATCGATATTCATCACGCGAAACGGGTAAACATTAACCACCTGTGTGCCTGCATAACTGGTGATGTGACTCTTGAGGTTTTGCCTGTAGAAAATGGTATGTCCGTGCAGCATATAACGTGGTTTGACCATCTGTAACACCAGATTCAAAGCGCGCAAGCCGATATGGGCCGGGTCGTCATCATCGTGAATGCCGCTTGGGGGAGAATGGGTAAGCAGGATGTCTAAATTGCGGCGGTGGTAGAGTTTTTGCAAGACGATTTTGGGGATAAGGCGGTAAGCTCGCAACAACATGCTGTTTTGGGTATATTGATTGGAACCGCCCGGATGATACATGATGCTTCCGCCCAGTCCGGCCATTAATAGTCCTTTGGAATAAACTACCTGCCCATCCAGATTGACGCCTCCCTCGGCGCGAGTTCTTGCCTTTGTGCCATATTCAGGATCGTGATTTCCAGGCACATAGAATAGCGGTATATTAAATATGGAGACCAAAAACTCGAGATAAGAATAGGGTAAATCGCCGCAACCCAGGAGCATGCGCACATCTGGATAGGTTTCGCGTACCGATAAGTTATACAGGCGATCAACAACTTCGTCGCTCAATGCCAGGATTTTCATAAATTCTCACAGTACATGAACGAATTTTGCCTCAAAATACAGGCGGACGCAAGAGGCAAAAATGTCCTGGAGTCAGGCTGGCTAGAATGTGCTCTCAATTCAATGGTTGTCGAGCCGGTATTTTTGCTTATGCTTGTATCAAAAGCACGATTTAAGTTTTTACTGCGCTTTTTTATCAAGTGGGCTGTAGTATAGGCGCGCAAATTAGCAAATCGAGGCAATTATGGACTATAATTTATTATCTATTTTATAAGCATCTCATCAATAAGTACTGGTAGGGAATGGAAACTCAACGTATAAACCAAGTACCAGAGCCTGGAAGCCGCCGGACAACAACAGGTCAACTTCGTTCCGGAACAAATCTGGTCAATCGCTATTTGATTCAGGATGTTATTGGCGTGGGTGGTATGGGTTCTGTATATCGAGCGCGTGATCTGCACTTTCCCAATGTTGTCAAACTTGTAGCGGTAAAGGAAATGATCAACCAGGCGCCCGATCCATTGGTGCGCCAAATTGTGGTACAAAACTTTGAGCGCGAAGCGAATATTCTGGCAACATTGAGTCATCCATCCATACCTCGTATCTACGATTATTTCACCCTGGAGAATCGTTCATATCTGGTGTTGGAATATGTCAATGGGAATGATCTTGAAGTAACATTGAGCCAGATAGATGGGTTCATCCCTGAAGAACAGGTGTTGGATTGGGCTATTCAGTTATGTGATGTGCTGAGTTTTCTACATAACCATAAACCAGATCCTATCATTTTCCGTGACATGAAACCATCCAACGTGATGGTTAACCAGCATAACCATATCATTCTGGTCGATTTCGGTATTGCCAAGCCTTTCCAGGTGGGTCAAAAAGGTACCATGATTGGAACTGAGGGCTATTCACCTCCGGAGCAATATCGAGGGGAAGCCAATGCGCAGGCAGATGTATATGCCCTGGGCGCCACTCTTCATCATTTAATTACCCGCCGCGACCCTCGTCTCGAGCCGCCATTTTCCTTTGGTGAACGGCCAATTCGTAAAATTAATCCCAGCGTTACACTAGAGTTTGAGACAGTTATTAATACGGCGTTACAGTACAACGTGGAGAGCCGGTTCAAAACCATTGATGATTTTAAGCAGGCGTTGATTGGGGCTGGTCGTAAAACCGGACTGCTTAACCGTATCAATACCAATCAGAGTTCCAGTGGGGTATCGGTCAATAAAAGCGGTATTAAACCAGTCTGGGCTTTTCAGTGCGAAGATGAAATTCGCGGGACCCCATTTTATTTAAGCGGTCTACTGTACACTGGTTGTTACGATAATAATCTATACGCCCTAAACGCATCTAATGGTGAGTTTCAATGGAAATATGCAACCCAGGGCGGGGTAGTTAGCAGGCCGACCGCCATGGACGAGAATATTTTCTTTGGCTCCGAAGATAAGCGTATGTATGCGGTTAATTCGCGTACTGGTAAATTGACCTGGGCTTATGATACTGATGGGCGCATACGTTCTTCTGGCCGCATTGCAGATGGACATATCTTTATCGGTTCTGACGACAAGTATCTCCATGCAGTTAACCTGACCACGGGAAGGTTAGCCTGGCGCTTTGAAGTTGGGGATGAGGTGCGTTCGACTCCTTTCATTGTTAACGACTTGATTTATTTTGGTACTGAAGGTGGCGAATTGATTTGCCTGGACTTCCGCGGCCAGTCCAAATGGCGCTTTAAAGCCAAACGTAGTATTACATCTTCGCCCTGGGTTCAAGACAATGTGGTGTATTTCAACTCGATGGATGGGTTCATGTATGCGTTGGACGCAAAATCGGGCTGGCTTGTGTGGCGATTCCGGATGGAGAAAGGCTCGATTGTTTCACCTTATATATCAGAAAACCTGGTATTTACCGGATCATTAGATGGTTATCTTTATGCTGTGGATTTGCACACTTCCAAGGAAGTTTGGAAATATAAGACGAATCACCAGGTAAATGGTTCGCCAGTTGTTTACAAAGATGCGATTTATGCCGGTTCAGTGGATAATCATTTGTATTGTATTGAAATTCGGACTGGCCGGTTGCGATGGAAATTTGAAAGCAAGGGTCCAATTACTGGTACGCCCTGCCTTTACGATGATTTTTTGTATTTTGGCTCAACAGACCACTTTATCTATGCCTTGATGGCCTAACATTGGTTTTGATGGAAGAAGGAGAAGGCCCGTGATGAATTTTTTTAGAAATTTGTTCGGAAAAAAAGAAAATAAGCCCGTAATCGATAATGCGGTAACGGCCCCGCTTACTGATGTGCAATTGCAGTCAATCAAGGCTTTGGCACAAAACCGCTATGAACCAATACAACTTTTGGTAGCAAGTGGACAATCGGTAGGACGCCAGCGTGAGCTGAATGAAGACAGCCTGTTCACCTGTTCTTCGATTATTGCCGGTAACAGCAGCAACCCACCTTTTGGTCTTTTTATTGTTGCTGATGGTATGGGTGGGCATCAGAATGGTGAGGTAGCCAGTAATACTACAATCAGAACTATTTCCGGGTATATTATGAAAAAGTTCTACAATTCACTGTTCGGTATGACTGGACAGCCAGTTGATGAATCGCTGCAAGAAATTGTACAGGCAGCCGTGATGGAAGCCCAGCGTTCTGTTTTACGCGATGCCCCCGGGTCTGGTACTACGGTGACTGCCGCACTGGTGGTTGGGCAACAGCTAACCATTGCGCATGTGGGGGACAGCCGCGCATATTTGTTGTATAACGAGCAACGGATGGAGGCAATCACCCGCGACCATTCGCTGGTAAGACGCCTGGAAGAACTTGGGCAAATCACGGCTGCCGAAGCTGCAGTGCACCCACAGCGCAATGTTCTTTACCGCGCGATCGGTCAAGGGGAATCTCTTGAACCGGATGTAGTCACGACTCCTTTCCCTATTGGAGGCTACCTGTTGATTTGCAGCGACGGGCTGTGGGGATTGGTACCAGATGATGAATTGCGTCGTATTGTTTATGGAGCACCTAACATTCAACGCGCTTGCCAGGAAATGGTAGCAGCTGCTAATGCTGCCGGCGGCCCGGATAACATTACCGTAATTTTGGTGCAGTTGCTTGGTTAAGTTTTATAGAATATGAGTTCTGTTAAGAAAAATCTGGTTGAGAATTATTACACCATGCTTGGCCTCCTGCGTTCTGCGAGCCAGGATGAAATTCGTCAAGCATATTTACGCGCGGCGAAGCGTCTGCATCCTGATACCAACACTAAACCAGGCGAAACCGAGATGTTTCTGGATGTTCAGAGTGTCTACCAGGTGCTTTCTGACCCGATGCGGCGTGCTTCTTACGATTTATCGCTGCCGAAGGAAGAGGACGTTCTCTCTGTCATCGAGCAGCGCATTCTGATCAGCCGCCAGGAGCTTTCATCGCAAAAAGAAAAGCAGCTTGTCTACATGCTGCTGGATCTTTCCCTTGCTGAAAGTTACAAACAAATATCCAGTTCTGCGCCATTGAATATCTGTATGGTGCTGGATTGTTCAACTTCGATGAAAAACGAAAAGCTGGATATGGTTAAAGCAACTGCCATCCAGCTTATCCGAAAACTTAAGCCAAAAGATATTTTCTCAGTTGTAACCTTTAATGACCGTGCTGAAGTTATTATCCCGGCAACGCGGCAGGCGAACACTCTCAAGATGGAAAACCGCCTGCAACTTTTGCAGACTTCTGGCGGGACAGAAATGCTAAGCGGTTTGAAAGCCGGGTTGGAAGAGGTGCGCCGATATCAAAGCCCAACCTGCATCAATCACATTATTTTGTTGACAGATGGGCGCACCTATGGCGATGAGTCTGATTGCTATGCGCTGGCAAAAGACGCAGCTCAAAGTGGCATTGGGATCAGTGGGTTGGGTATTGGCAACAGTTGGAATGATGCGTTTTTGGATGAGCTGGCCAGGTTGACAGGTGGACACAGTATTCTTGTTTCGCAGCCAAGTGATCTTGAGCCTATTCTCACTGAAAAATTCACCAATTTATCCAATACTTTTGCAGAAAAGGTGACTTTTGAATTTTCCTTAGGTGAGGGTGTTGAAATTGGCTATGCTTTTAGAATTCAGCCTGAAACCAATCCCCTTCTTCAAGCAAATCCTTTGCCCCTGGGGCCAATTCTTATAAACAGCACCCTATCCATCTTGATTGAGTTTATTATCCATCCACAGGAAAATGATATCAGGAATGTCACTTTATTGGATGGCAGATTGGATATTTCGGCTTCTGCCTTGGAAAATCCTTTGCCTCCGAAGCCAATTCGTATTACACTTCCTGTAAAAGAGAATACCACACCAGACCCCCCCCCTGCTCCGCTTGTCCAGGCGCTTTCGAGGTTAACTCTATACCGTATGCAAGAAAGAGCGCGCAGTGAAGTGGCGGCTGGAAATTATGAAAATGCTGCCCTGCATTTACAAAAACTGGCTACACACCTTCTGGCTCAGGGCGAACGGGGCCTGGCAAAAACCGTCCTTTTTGAAATTGAAAATATCGAGAAAGAAAAAGCTTTTACAGAAGTTGGTGAAAAACAGATTAAATATGGAACACGTGCATTGGTGTTATTCAAGGAGAAAAAACTATGATTATCTGTCAAAACTGCAAATCACAAGAACCAGATGGCACAATATTTTGCAGTGAATGCGGTATCCAATTGACCGAGGTCAATAGCGCACAAACGCAAAAGTTTTCGCCCAGCACCAAGGAATTATTGGGTTCGGCAGGGTATGTAAATGAAATTCCGGACAAGGGGGGAACCTGGATTTCCCTGCATCTGCTTGAAAGCGGGCAGATTTTGCCGTACTCAGACCAAAAAGAATTTACGATGGGCCGTTTGAGCGAAAACCAACCAATTGAGCCAGATGTTGACCTTTCACCTTATAAAGCATTTGACAATGGTGTTTCGCGGTTGCATGCCGTAATTCGTTATAATGAAGGTAATGTGGTTCTTGTGGATTTAGGGTCATCCAACGGCTCTTATGTCAATGGTATCCGCGTTATGCCTAATATTGAACACCCGCTTCGGCATGGCGATATTATCGCGTTGGGAAAATTAAAAATACAGGTAGTATTGTCGTAAAGGAATTGTTATGCCCACTATTCTGATTCACATCTCCAACGAAGATCCCATTCTGGGAGAAGTGGAGAGCCTGCCCACCACAACCGATCAGAGTGTGAAGGTTAAAAACCCACGTCGCCGCGATGGGAAGGATTTGCATTATTTACAGGCCAATGTAACTGAAGTGATCTGGCCGATGCTCCGTATTTCCTTTATAGAAATAATACCCGGTGACCAGGAAGAACAGATCATCGGTTTTGTAAGGGAGTAATAAGATGCCCGAAGAACTCGACCGCCGACGAATACTGGTAGTGGACGATGAAGAACGCATGGTGCGATTCATTCGATTGAACCTGGAACATGATGGTTTTCAGGTTAGCGAAGCATTTAACGGCAAACAGGCTATCCAAAGACTGCGGGATGTTAATCCAGATCTGATCCTGTTGGATGTGATGATGCCCGATCTGGATGGTTTTGAAGTGCTGGAAATGGTACGAGAAATCAGTAGTGTTCCTGTCATTATGCTGACAGCCAAAGGTGAGGAAGACGACCGAGTACGCGGGTTGGAAAAGGGGGCTGATGATTATGTTACAAAACCTTTCAGCCCTCGTGAACTTGTCAGCCGCGTACGAGCTGTGCTGCGCCGTACCGAAGGCGCAACCGGCTCGATGCACGGCTTGATTGAGGTGGATGAGCGTTTGAAAATCGATTTCGACCGTAGGGAAGTGTGGCTGGAAGGGAAAATCGTCAAGCTGCGCCCTACTGAGTACCGCCTTCTTTTTCACCTGGTGCAAAATGCAGGCTGGGTGGTTTCGCATGACCAGTTGTTGGCGAAAGTATGGGGTTATGAATACCGGGACGAGCCCCATTATGTGCGGTTGTACATCAATTATTTGCGCCAAAAGTTGGAAAAAGATGCAGCCAATCCTAAATACATTCTTACTGAGCGTGGGGTAGGTTATCGTTTTGTTGATTTCAGGCGGGCCGTTAAAGAATAATAAATTTTTACCAGGCGCAGGTATGAAAAATAATTTCTTTCAAGGCCGGTAAACACACCGGCCTTTTTTGCCCTTGCCATTCGCTCTTCTCTCGGCTATACTCTTAATTCGGATCAAGGAGATAATAAACATGGCAAAACAGCGTATTTTGCTGGTGGATGATCATGAAGTGGTTCGGCTGGGATTGAAAGCCTTATTGGAACGTCATCCCAATTTTGAGGTAGTTGGTGAAGCAGGATCTGCACGCGAGGCGATTGAGCAAGTGGCAGCTCTGCAACCAGGTGTGGTGGTCATGGATATTCGGCTGCCAGGTACTTCTGGAATTGAAGCTTGCGAAGAAATAGTGCAGCGATTTTCAGATACCAAAGTGATTATGTTAACCTCCTACGCTGAAGATGAGATGTTATTCTCTGCCATCCGCGCCGGGGCATCTGGCTATATTCTGAAACAGATCGGCGGCGAAGACCTGGTGCGTGCTTTGGAAGCTGTTGGCCGCGGCGAGGCCTTGCTGGACCCGGCTGTTACCCAACGGGTATTCCAGGAAGTACGCAAGGCAGTTAAAGAGGAAGAAGCATCTGCCTTTGCTCATCTCAGTCAGCAGGAAAAGCATGTGTTGCTGCTGGTCTCAGAAGGGAAAACCAACCGCGAAATTGCCAAGGCATTATTCCTGGGCGAGGGGACGGTGCGCAACTACGTCAGTAGTATTCTTTCAAAATTGGGTGTGAATAACCGGGCAGAAGCGGCGGCTTATGCTGTTGAACATAATCTTAAAGAGTACATTCAAAACTAAAAAAGTGCGGACTTCAAAGTCCGCACTTTTTATACCCAGAATAGCCTGAAACTGCCCTGTTTTGGTCTGGCTAAAACCGTAATTTGTGTGACCCTAAGCAATCAAAAAACTAATAAATGAACACTGATATTCAACTTAGCGACGGTTTGATCTTTCTGCGCCAACCAAAAGCCAGTGATGTGCTCGGATTGTATCTGGCAGTGGTTGAATCTCTTTCTGACCTGAGCCCGTGGCTGGATTGGGCTACAGATGCTTATGATGAGGCCAGCACGTATCGCTGGTTGAATAATGTTCAAATTGCATGGACTCATTCCAGTGCGTTTCATTTTGTTATTACAGATGCGCGTAGCGGTGAAACCATCGGTTGTTGTAGCCTGGATGGCATTGACAAAGAAAAACACTCATGCAACCTGGGTTACTGGGTACGCAGCAGCCGTACGCGACAAGGGATTGCGAGCCGGGCAGTGCGGCTTGCCGCCCAATTTGCATTTGATACGCTGAAAATGCTGCAAGTGGAAATTTTGATCGCAGCGGAGAATATTGCCAGCCAGCGCATTGCGCAAAAAATCGGCGCGCATCATAAAGGGTTGCTTACTGATGGGCTGGTAGTGCATACCACCGTTTACGATGCTGTTAAATTTGTTCTCATACCGGCAGACATGGGGTTAAGCGGTTAAAGAATTGGTGCAGTTTTAAAACGCTTATTCTTCGCTTACTTCCTGCCAGACTTTTTTCATATAAAGCGCATCCTCTTCCATAATGGGGCTTTCACACATGATGCGTCCGCCTGCTTTGAAATCATATAATGCGCGCATTAAATCTTTTAACCGAAGGTCTGATTCTGCCACGGGTAAGTGGTTTTTCTCACCTTTTGGGCCATATTCGATGCCGGAGAGGTGAATGTGCAAGCTCTTGAGCGCGGTGTCGCCCAGGGCATTTGCGTACAATTCAAGGCGGGCGCGCCACT
>JBBRWF010000088.1:0-11547 GCA_038249405.1 Anaerolineales bacterium | reverse complement strand
GGATGACCATCACCACTTTGCCCTTAATATCCAGCCGTTCTTCTTTTTTGATCATGATCGGATCCATTGTAGGGTTGGCTGGCTGTAGACGGTAGCCGTCTTTTTCTTTGTAGAAATACTTGAGTGTGGTTTCGTCTCTTTCAGGAAGCCAGACAGCCACCATCTCGCCATTCCTGACCTCGGCATTGCTGTCCACTCTGCGCATGATGATGATGTCTCCATCATTCACCATCGCATCGATCATTGAAATGCCTTGAACTTCAAGCGCAAACAAGCCATCAAGTTTTTTGGTCGGCAGCATGGAACGTGCCACTTCAATACTCGATTCTGCATCATAGTAATTGAAGTCGGATGGCGGGGTCAGGTTGGGTGTACTGGCACCGATACGACCAAAGATGCCAATTTGCATCAGATCGCTTACAACTTCGGCGGTGTGTTGCAAGGCATTGCCCAGAGATGCCAGTTTTTCGGGCACGACGCGTAGCCCGCGCGAGATGCGCCGGTCGCGTTCAATGAATCCCCATTTTTCGAGTTGTTCAAGGTAATAATTTACCACTGAGGTGGATGATATCCCTGTTTGCTCGCCGATTTCGCGGATGGAGGGCGGGTAGCCTTCATTTTCAGCATATTTCTGAAGCAGGTCCAGAATTTTGATATGCTTTTCACTCAAGCCTTTGGATTTTCGCACCATCATCATAAGCTTTGCTCCTGTAGTATAAATCGCTCATTCGTTCTAGTAACTATAATACACGAATATATGTTCTATGTCAAGAGGAATATTTACTGAATAGGATAAAAGAACCTCTATATTAAAGAATCTCTGCACGCTATACTTTATAGAGTCTGTTAGCGTGCTCTTAAACTGGCAATCCAGGTTTCTTGCCGGTTGGGTCTCTGGAAAATCCTGGTATATTGATTAAAAGCGGGTTTGCCGATGCTTTGAAAAAACACTGTTGGATCGTTATCGTACTGATGCCGAGTTGGGACGCGGCGGCATAGGGGTCGTCTATCAAGGCTTCGATCTGGTACTCAACCGCTCGGTCGCCATCAAAGTGATCTCTTCTGCCAATATGGGCAGCGAGGCTCGTTCGCGCTTGCTGGCTGAGGCGCGCGCCGTAGCCCCGTTGAACCATCCCAATATTGTCGCAGTTTTTGATGCCAGCGAGACCGATGGTGTTCCATTCATTGTGATGGAGCTTGTCGAAGGCGGCACGCTTCGTTCGGCATCCCGGCCTAGTGTAAAGCGGGTTATCGAATTTTCGCGCCAGATTAGTGCCGCGCTCGCCCATGCTCACGATAAGGGCTTCATCCATCGCGTTATCAAGCCGGATAATGTGCTGGTTTCTCCCTGTGGCTTGATAACGCGATGGATTTTGGCTTGGCGCACAACATGGATACACCCGGCGTAACGGATACTGGTCTGCTGGTAGGAACATTTGCTTACCTGGCCCCAGAGTTGATCCAGGGGGCGAACCCGGTCCGCAGTATGATCTTTACGCTCTTGGCGTAAAGGTCTACGAAATGCTGACCTGTGATTTAACTTTCAGAAGCAAGGATATCGCCCATCTGTTTGAGGATCTATTGCGTGGAAAGGTTTCTCCGCCAAATGAGCGCAATCCGGGTATTTCTGTAGGTTTGAATACCCTGGTTCAGCAATTGCTCAACAAGAATCCTGAAAGTCGTCCCGAATCTGCCCGAGCGGTGGAGGCGACTCTCGCCATCTTGCAGTCAGAGCGGCCCTTTTTACAACCCTCTTTGCTTAATCTAGCCAATGCGCCCCTGAGAGAACTGGCCGATTCACTCGCCCAGGCCTGCAAGGATTGGGCTGCCATTACAGGTTGCTTTTATGCAAAAAACGCTGGAGAGCTTATGCTTATCAGCGTTTTTTGCATAATTCGTAGGTCTTATTTGGGCAGGCCATAGCCAAATGGCGGGTCACCCCAACTGGTAATGCTAAGGATTAATTGTCGATCCACAGGATCCTGTATTTGGCATAATCAACCATGGATTTTGGGAGCGCTCTCCAGATATTATCCTTGCCTGGTTTGATCTGGATCACGATCAGATCAGTGATTGACTTATCGACCTTTTGCATTGCATTGATTTCATGCGCGGTGATGCCCATCGAAAGCGTTATTGCAGGATTAAATGAGATGACTGGCTGAGAATTTTCATCCTCTAAGCGTACATCTGCCACAATGGAGATAAAACTATCAATGCTGTCACGGTCTTTTGGGCTTTGAAGCAGGGCCTGCTGGTTGAAATCAAAAAATTGGGGAATTACGTTTCCCGGTAGATTCGAAACTGTTATTTTGTAATCACCCTGCCGGTTGCTCCACTCGCCAGTCTTCGACTGGATCCAACCATCCTGCGCAGTTCTATTTCCAGATGGTGTATTCCCTGCAGGCGTAGTTTCGTGTGGGTAAGCGGGGCATTTCTAGAATTGATGTAGTAGGCGATAATTAATAGCAACATCCCAATAGCAAATATCAGTAGAAAATTGTTCATGCTCATTTCTCCCTTTCCTTTATTTTGCTAAATTTTCATAGCATAAAAAAACGGAAGGCAACGGGTCAAAAAACGAAAATTTTATCTTAAACCCAAGTTCTGCGCTTCATCCATAAAAACATTCCCGCCGGAACACCCGCAAAAACCAACAGGATGAGCGTAAATGCGGCGCGGCTGGTCCAACTGGTGAGCCCGGCCACCGGTTCAAAGAAATTCATGCCAAAGAAACCAGTTAAGAAAGAAATGGGCATGAACAGGGTCGTGATGACAGTCAGGGTTTTCATCACGTCATTCATGCGGTTGTTGATTACCGAAAGGTAAGTATCCAATGAGCCGCTCACCAGGTCGCGCATGCTTTCATTGACATCATGCAGCCGCACCAGGTGATCATAAATATCCCGGAAAAATACCCGGTCGTGCGGGTCAACCACTTCAAAATCATCGCGGACCAGCTTGTTCAGTACCTCGCGCTGTGGGCTGAGAATCCGCCGCATGCCCAGGATGATGCGCTTAAGCGTAAAAATGCGTTCGAGGGTATCTGGCGCGGCCTTGGTCAGCACTTCATCTTCCACCCGGTCGATCTGATCATCGATTTCCTCCACGACCAGCATGTAATCAGTCACCATATCGTCTATCAGTTTATAAAGCAGGTGGTCAGGGCCGTGGGAAGTATAACGTTTGTCACGGAAAAAAAGGGTGCGGGCCTTATCGATGCAGGCGATGGGCTCATCGTGGTGGGTGACAACGTAGTTTTTGCCCAGGAAAATATCCAATTCTTTGGTGGTCAGCTTGAGACCGCCTTCAGTGCTGAACGCCATTGCGTTTAACACCAGGTAGATGTAATCCCCCCAATCATCCAGTTTTGGAGTATGGGTTTCTTCCAGGGCATCATCTACCGCCAGCGGATGAAAGTGGAAAATACCGGTTAGGATTGGCTCGGCGGATGCGTCTGGCTCACCGTCAAAGTCAATCCATAACAGCGCTTCAGGGTTAGCGATCAGCGCCTTGTATTCTTTGATTGGGGTGTCGGCGATGGGTTCTTGGCCGGGCAAAAAGCAGAGCGAACGGATCATATTTTCTCCAGCATCAAAATTTCAACCTTGAAATTGTTATAATTTAATAATATCGCAAGTATTTATTGAATTATCAAATAATATCTTGACATTTATTAAATATTCTGTATAATGAGTTTAGAAATTCACACACGCAGTTAAATCTTTTGTCGAATTTTCTTCGGCCCCGGCCAATTCTCCCGGGATTTCAACCAGAATAAACTGTTCAGGTTTTTGCTAAAGTAGTCAGCCATATTTTTACTATTCCGTTTCAATTTTACCCGCATTGAAATTCTTTAAGTGCCCGAAAAGTTTGCCCGAGGAGTTCCGATGAACAACGCACTTACCCGCTGCCCTGTTTGCCAGAATGAACTGACCATTACGCGCCTGCGTTGTGAGGCCTGCGATACCTCACTCGAAGGACGCTTTACCGGTGGGCCATTTGCCCACCTGACTCGCGAGCAGATGGATTTTATTATGACATTTATCCGCTGCGAGGGCAAGCTTAACCGCGTGGAAGTGGAGCTTGGTCTTTCCTATCCCACTCTGCGCAACCGCTTGCACGATATTATCCGCGTGCTGGGCTATGAACCCGGCAAAGAAGAGACCCCAGATATTGCTGAAGAACGCCGCCGCCAGGTGCTGGAAGATCTGGATACCGGTAAATTGACTGCCGAGGCTGCCATGCGCATTTTGCGCGGGGAGGAAGCATGAGACAGAGCACCCTGCCAGTAAATGGCACCGTAACTGTTCTGGTCGAGAACGTTGGCGGCGATTTGCAAATTGTGGGCTGGGAACGCCCTGAGATCACCGCCAAAGCAGACAGCAACCGGTTGATTTGCGAACTTGTTGGTCAGAACATCCGTGTGCGCAGCGAAGGCGACCTGATCCTGTATGTGGCGCTCGAAGCGGATGTGCGTGTCACCACTGTAGCCGGCGATGTGGATGTGCGCGCGCTGGTGAGCAGTTTTGAAGCAGAGCGCATCGGCGGCGATCTACAGATGCGCAATTTGGGTGAAGTGAAGGTGAAAAATATTGGCGGAGATATGTCGCTGCGCGGCTGCTCCGGGAATCTCCTCGCCGATTCTGTCGGTGGTGATGCCTCGCTTCACGAAATCATGGGTTATGTGAAGATTTCGGTTGGAGCGGACCTGTACCTGCGCGGTGCTGAAGGCGATGTGGATGCCAGGGTGGGGTCGGATGCGGCACTGTATTTGCGCCCGGTGCCTGGCGCCAATGTGCATGTTCAGGCGGGCAGCGATATCCTTCTGCGTCTGCCCGAAAAAGCAGATGTCGAACTGGATCTGCAGGGCTGCGATGATGAGTCCATTCGTGTGGACCTGGCTGGCGTTGAACAAAAACAAATGGGCATGTCTCGTTCGCTGGTGATTGGCGCGGGCGGCTCCAAAATAACCCTGATGGCAGGCGCGGAGGTGATTGTCACCAGCCGTAATGAAGAATGGGAAAACCATGCCGAGTTTGACCCGCTTGGTCGTGAGGGACCCTTCACCCCCGGCGAATTCCCCGGGCTGGATTCTCAACTGCATGAACGTATCACTAAGCATGTCGAAGCTGCCACCCGCCGCGCCGTGGAAGTTTCGATCCCGGCTTCAGATATGAGTGACAAGGTACAGCGCAGGGTGGATGCCGCCATGCGCCGCGCAGAAGAAAAGATGCGTTCGGCAGAACGCCGTTCGATGCACATGGGTATCAAAGTGGGTCGCTTCGGAGTTGATCTGGATTCACGGCGCGCCCCGATTCCACCCATTCCCCCCATCCCACCTATTCCACCGTTCGGGCAGCGCGCGGTCACTGAGCCAGTGACGGATGCGGAACGTTTGACAATTTTGAAAATGCTGCAGGAAAAGAAAATCTCAATTCAGGAAGCCGAAAAATTGCTGGCCGCCCTGGAAGGAAAATAAGGTGCCGAGATGACCGATAGTGAACGCCAGCAAATTCTTAAGATGATCGCGGATGGTAAAATCTCCGCTGAAGAAGGCCTCACCCTGATGCAGGCCCTGGGCGAAGACCCGGAAGATGACGAGCCTATTCAAGCCCAGCTCGAGGCGGATACCTCCGCGCCTTTTTTAGCCGATTCGGGGTTTTCTCCTTCTGTTGAACCGGCTGAGCACAAAACCGACCCAGAATTTGATCGCAAGGTAAATCGTTTTCGCAGCCTGTGGGTTATTCCCTTGTGCTTCGGTGTGGCTGTCACGGTTGTCGGTGCTTACTGGATGTTTAGCGCACTGCAGTCGGCCGGCATGGGTTTCTGGTTTTACTGCTCCTGGCTGCCATTTTTACTGGGGGTGCTGGTCACCGCCGTAGCTTTTTCTAGCCGAACTTCGCGTTGGATATACGTTAATGTGAAGCAAAGACCCGGCCAATCCCCCCGGCGGATTGTGATTGCTTTCCCGCTCTCCCTGGTCAGTTGGGGTATCAATCTGGTCAAACATAATATTCCCGAACGTGAGCGCAGCGCGGCGGAAGAAGTGATGCGCGCGGTTTTTCAAAGCACCAAATCCGATGAACCTTTGATGGTGGATGTGAACGAAAAAGATGGCGATCACGTGCAGGTTTATATAGGCTGAGGAGGAACTCATGGCTACCGCAGAAGAACGCATGCGAATTTTAAAAATGATTGAAGAGGGGAAAATCAGTGCTGAGGAAGGCGCGAAATTGCTTTCTGCCTTGAGCGAAACCCGGCGCGGGGCCAATGCCCCCATGCCGCCAAGGGCCCCCGGCGCGGCGCGTTGGCTGCGTGTGCGCGTGACAGATGTCAAAACCGGTCGTTCCAAGGCCACGGTGCAGATTCCGCTGGCTTTGATCGAATCAGGGATGAAGATTGGCGCTCATTTTGCCCCCGAGGTGGAAGGTGTGGACATGCCTACCATCATGGAGGCGCTGCGCTCCGGAATGACCGGCAAGATTGTGGATGTGGTTGACGAAAAAGACGGCGAACACGTGGAAATTTTTGTCGAGTAAACAGCTGCCTGGCCCACCTGTGCAGCGATGTTTCAGGCCAGCGCACAGGTTGTTAAATTAAATCCTGGTTTCAGCTTTTTTCTTGTTGTTTTCAAAAAACCATTGAATGGCATCACGGATGCTTTCGTAGAGCGGGCGAGCTTGGTAGCCCAGCTCTTTGGTTGCTTTCTGGTGGCTGATGAAGGAATTGCTCTGCAGCACTTCAAGCGAATAAGGCGTGAAGCGCGGGCTGGCATGTGCCAGGCGGTAATACGATGGGGTGAAATTTGCCGCAAGTTTTGCAATCGACATGGGAACTTTGAAACGCGGAAAACCTTTGCCAGTGATCTCATGCACAGTTTCCAGCAGATAACGCACCGAAATTCTATGTCCGGATAATATATAGCTGGCGCCTCTTTCGCCTTTTTCCATCGCCGCGATCAATCCGTCTGCAACATCGCGTACATCTACAAAATCGTATGCACCGTCCACGTAAGGGGTCAGGCGGCGTAGCGCCGCTGACCGGATGACATCGCCCATCATTGAACTTCGAAAATCGTACGGGCCGATCACACCGGTTGGGCACGCGATTACAGCGTTTAGCCCTGCCAGAGCTGCTTTTTGTACTTCCAGCGTGGCCTGCGCCTTCGATTGGTCATATGCTCCATAAGGGTTGAACGGGTCATATGGAGTGCTTTCATCCACGACGGTGCCGTGTGGTATGCGTGCCAGGGCATGAATGGAACTGGTGTAGACCAGGCGTTCCACCCCGCATTTCACAGCTGTTTTTAACACGTTGAGCGTGCCTTGCACGTTGACACTCCGCACAAGCGGATTTTCTCCGGGCATAATTGAGATCATACCGGCCAGGTGAAAGACTCCCTGCATCCCCTGAAAACTTTCCCAGAGCGAATCCATATTCAGCACGTCACCGCGGATTTGTTCCACAGCCAGGTCGTTCAGGGCGTTGGTGTCTTCGCCGGGCAGGGTCAGCGCGCGTACTCTTGCTCCCATAGCCACAAGTTTGCGTACCAGCACGTTGCCAATATGTCCCGTGGCACCGGTAACCAGGATCGTATTATTTTCAATCATTTATTACCAGCCTTTTGTTTAACTATCCAGTTTCGTTTTAATCGGTGATCAGTTTGGCTCGCTGGAAGCGCACCAGGTTGACCATGATCAGCGCAACATCCGCGATGAACAGGCCAAAGATCACTACTGCTACGAGTTCTACTATGTCAATCGCGGCCAGCAGCTCGCCTACTTGAAACAACACATTTTTGGGTAGCATGGAAAGCGCAAAGAGCGGCAGAATTAACACGAAAACCAGGATACTCATGGTTTGTTGGGCAGCGCGGGTTGTTGGAGATCGCAGCGAAATAATTGTGCCCAGTGCGGCAGAGAAGACCGAAATTTCCAGCGTGACCACCAGTGCAATCCCCAACAGCAGCGGCGGATAAAAAACGGGGCTGCCCTGCCAGAAGACCAGGTTGACGGTGATCAGGTTCACCAGAATGGTGAGCAGTGTCATGCCCCAGCCGTAGCTGATCACTGCACCTAGCTTGCCAAATAAGATCGCCCGGTCTGATAGTCGGCTTGCCAGCAGGGTTTCGAGCGTGTGACGTTCGCGTTCCCCGGCAAAGGTATCGGCGGTAACGCCGCTGATCAGCATATACGGAATCCACAACCAGAATATCATCCCAAATGGCGATGTGAGCGCGTCAATCCCGTTTTGGAGCGGTAGCAAAATGCCAAAGATGCCGATAAAGATCAGCATACGTATCGTTCCGCTGCGGCCCTGCCCGCGTTGAAAGAGCAATTCTTTCAGTTCTTTTTGCATAACTGTGGCAATATCGATGATCATTTTGCGGGTTCCTTCTCCACCAGGGTCAGAAATGCCTCTTCCAGATCGGCTTTTCCTTTGTGAACTTCTTCGATCTGCGCCCCGCCTTTGATTAGCAGGTTGATAAAAGGAGCCGAAAGCGTTGGTTCTTTGAAATCAATCACCACACGCTGCGCTTCCACGCTCACATTGGCTACCTGGGGATGCACCTTGATGGCCAGAATCGATTCCGGGCTAAAGCTCGTCCCTGTCACCTCCAGCCTGGGTTTCCCGCTCGTGCGGCGCAAGTCGCCGGGGCTGCCAAATGCCACCAGTTTGCCCTCCCGAATGACTCCCAGTAGTTGACAGAGTTTTTCGGCTTCGGCCAGGTTGTGTGTGGTAAGAAAAATGGTCACACCCTCGCGCTTGGCCAGGCTTGCCAGGTCTTCCCTTAGCACAGCCGAGGCCAGCGGGTCCAACCCTGCGGTGGGTTCATCCAGAAAAATCAGAGCCGGGTGGTGCAGCAGGGTGCGGGCAACAGCCAGTTTTTGCATCATGCCGCGGCTCCATTCCACCACGGCTTCATTGCGCCGGTCCCACAGGTTGAGGTTGGTCAACAATTCCTGAATGCGCGCTTGCCGCGTACCTGCCGGCATGCGCCAGATGCGCGCAAAGAAGTCCAGGTTATCGTATGCGCTCAATCGTTCATACAGCCCGTTGTGTTCCAGCAAGGCACCGCAGCCAGCACGCACCTGGTCTCCCTGGGTGCGCGGATTGAGGCCCAGCACTTCTGCCTGGCCGCTGGTTGCATCCAGCAAGCCGAGCAAAAGCCGGATAGTGGTGGTTTTTCCAGCGCCGTTGGGGCCGAGAAAACCAAAGACTGTGCCAGCCGGTACATCCAGGGAAATCCCATCCACGGCGCGAACAGAGCCGAAGCTGCGGGTCAAGCTGCTGGTGCGAATGGCAGATGGGGTCATGGATTGTTCCTGTACGAGCTGGGTGAAAATTGGGCTGGCTGCCATGTGTTGCAGCCTGAGTATATTTTAGTCTAAAGCAGCCTGTGACAGGTAACGGGTCTGGATCTGTTTGGCAAAATCCCGGATGCTCAAGCGCAGTGCCAGTGGTTCAAGCACTTCAATTGCCCCACCTTAACTTAAAATGCGCACGTGTGCGGCTTCCAGGGTTTCAAAGCTCAGGCTGATTTCCTGCCAATCGTTTTCCTGCAGGTTGGGCGCAGTCTGCAGTGTTTCTGGGCGGTTTTCTGCCAGATTTTTCGCCAGGGTCGGCGAGACTCGCGCCCGTACCAGGTAGTTCGGGCGGCTGGATTCATATTCATCGCACCAGCTTTTCCAAAAATTTGCCAGCTCAAAATCCGCGGGGCGTTGGAATTTCTCCTCGCAAATATCTATATGTGGGCATATGCGATTCTAAGCTTGCCTTTGGGTTTTCACCTTCTTGTAAGGCAGCACAAATAATTTTACAGGTAAACTGTCACGCTTATTCTATACCGGTCTTCGCTACTGCTTTGGCGTTGAAAAGGTTGAATATATTGAGCATAGCCAGGCTTCCAGATAGAACCCAGGCAAATAAGACCATCGTCCTTTTTAACGGATTATCCAGGCGGACGGTATGCAAGATCACCCCCTGAGCAACCCCAAGTTGAACAGTAGCCAGCACATCAAACGATTTTGATTGCGGCGATAGGCTATTGTAAAACACAACCGCTTTGTTGATTTCTTCTGTGGAAGATTCGTCAGTAAAGCTAAAGCTGTCTCTGGAGAATCCAACGTTTGTGTCAGGGCTTGCTATGTTTACTGTCAGTTTTGTATAAGTTGGTATTTTGGAGTAATCAATTAGCCATTCAAATTCCTGTTGGTTTTCATTACCGGGCACCAGATGCTCTGGCATGCTAAGTTGTACTGAAACGTCCCCAACCAGAATTCCACTCATACCCAGCACAGCGGGCTGGTTTAGACTTTGCCAATAGAGGAAGAACAGCGTTGCAAACAGACCGAAAACGATTGCATATAGAAAATGGCTGGTTTTATTCAATCCAGAGAATGCCTGAAATTTACCTGACATCAAATCACTCCACAACTCCCCGCCCTGGTAACCGCTCTGGCAGGTTCAAAAATAGGCAGTTTGAGGATGACGATAGACTCGTCAATTGAATTTTAAATTTTAGGATCGTAATTGAGGCAGAAAGCGAACAGCCATTATAAGCCCGGCTTCGAAAAAATCCTGGCTGGAATTTCCCCGGGCGCTTGACATTCAACCCTACAACCTCTATAAAGATAGAATATCTTATTTTAAAAAGGAGCAGCCATGGGCAACTTAAGAGCGCTTATCTTGTCTGGCGGTGGCGGGCGCGGAGCGTTCCACGCCGGAGTCTATAAATACCTGATGGTATCTGGCAAACTGGGGCTGGATGCCGCGCACACCGGGGTTTGGGATCCGCAGGTGCTGGTCGGTACCTCGATCGGTGCCGTCAACGGCTCGGCTATCGCGCTGGGTTTTACTGCGGCGGAACTTCAGGCTTTCTGGCTCTCTCTCGAAGAGAAGGATATCCAGGGGTTGCCGCCCGGCATGCGCGGAGTGGCCCGTTGGATTGCGCGCAAGATTTTTGGCGCCATCATGGATGCGCGCCTGCCGCAGGTTCCGCCTGAACAGGCCACTTCACCTGTTCCAAAAGACTTCTGGCCGCCTCTGCCGCTCCTGCCAAATTGGCTTGCAGAGCGCCTGGTGGGCCGCTGGATCAACCTTCTGGATACTGGCCCGTTGCGCAATACCCTCTTGACGCGCATGAAGTTTGACCCCGACAGGCTGGCCGCCAGTGAAAAGACCCTGCTGATCGCCGCCACCAATGTCCAGACTGGTGAGCGTGCCATTTTTAGCAACCGCAAAATTTATCGCAGCGAAACAGGCGAACTACGCAGTGACATCCACACCGGCATTAGCGTGGATCGCATCATCGCCAGCTGCTCCATCCCTTTGGTTTACCCCTGGACGTTTGACGTAGAAACCAATGCTTTTTACTGGGATGGCGCTGTCGTGGCGAATACGCCGCTCGGTTCGGCATTCGATGCCTTTGGAGATGTTCCAATGGATTCTCCTGCCGAAGTGCTGGTGGTGCTGATGACCCCCTGGTGGACGGATGCTTCCCGTGCCCCAGAATTGGCCAGGCGCATGCCGGAATCCTTCAAT
>JBBRWF010000087.1:0-11558 GCA_038249405.1 Anaerolineales bacterium | reverse complement strand
GATGGTGTGGTAGCGCTCAACAGCACGATTGAACTGATGGCGGATCTAGGCCGCCCGCGTGGAGACATGTGGGAGGTTGGATTGTGGGAAGATAGTCTGACCGTTCAAGGAAACGAGTTATTCTACAACTACCAGGTTTATAACCAGGCCATTGTCGTCCCGGAGACGATTGATGCCATCCGCGCTTTGAAAGGCGATGAGAAGGACGGCGCCAAATCCATCGCCAGGACAGACCAGGCGATGGGGCTGGTACGTGAATTTATTGCGAGGCACTAACCAACTACCAGAACGAGGCGATTCTATGCAAAAACGACTCGCGGTTGGGAAAGTACGTGGGTTGCAGCAAATAGCAGATCAGAAAGGTATCTTTGCCATGTGCCCCATGGATCACCGCGGATCGATGCAACTCCTGATCGACAAGGCAGAACCCGAAAAAGTGACGAATGAAACACTGACGGAGTACAAAACGTGATCTTTCCGAGAGTCTGGCCCCAGTGTCGACGAACCATCCTGCTTGATCACATCTTCGGGGCTACCCAGGCCATCATCGGCAGCGAATGAATTCTTCTCGATGGAGAACTCTCAGGTGTTATTTTTGGAGGAAAAATGACCCAATCAAAGATTATTTCACCAGACCCAGTGACCGAAAGGACCACTGAGTTAATCGAGCACATTTTCCCGTCACCGCGCAACTTTGCAGTGCGGCTGTGGGACCAGGGCGAGCTGCCTGCGGGTTCGGAGCCTGCCTTCAGCCTGGTTCTGAACCATCCCGGATCACTGCGCCAGATGTTTTCTCCTCCCATGGAACTTTCCCTTGGGGAAGCCTACATCTACGGCGATTTCGACATCAAAGGCGACTTCTACGCCTTGTTTGGGCTGGCCGACGCTTTGACCGGCCGCAACTTTACAGCAGCAGAAGTTGCGACTTTGATCAAAGAAGTTCAAAGATTGCCAAAATCCAGTCGGCCTCGCGAGATCACCCGTCGTCCGGCCGAATTACATGGCGACCTGCATTCCCGCCAGCGCGACCGGGAGGCCATTCGTTTCCACTACGACGTGGGCAACGAGTTCTATGCCCTCTGGTTGGATCGCCAGATGCAGTACTCTTGTGGTTATTTTCCCATTGGCCAGGAAGATCTGGACACCGCGCAGGCCAAGAAAATCGAGCATATCTGCCGAAAGCTGCGTTTGAAACCGGGTGAGCGGCTGTTGGACATTGGCTGTGGGTGGGGCGGTCTGGCCCGTGCGGCTGCACAAACCTACGGAGTGACCGTATTGGGCGTCACCCTTAGCGAGCGCCAGGCCGAGTACGCCGCCGAGCAGGCTGCCCGGCTCGGGTTGACTGATCGGGCGCGGGTTGAATTGCGTGACTATCGCGATTTGGAAAATGAGTCGTTCGATAAGATCGTCAGCGTTGGAATGTTCGAGCATGTCGGCCGGAGCCATTTGCCAGAATACTTTTCCCAGGCTTACAGACTGCTCAAACCCGGAGGCCTCTTTCTCAACCATGGTATCTCCCGCCGCGGGCAACCGGGCGACCTGGCTATACTCAAAGGAATAGCGAATAAATTCGGAATTACCTCTGTCGGCCAGAGTTATTTTGAACGCAAGGTACTCGGGATAGGCTCATTCTCTCAGAATTACATTTTCCCGGATGGAGAACTGGTCCTGGTCAGTGAAGCCAATTTGATTGGCGAAGCTGCAGGTTTCGAAGTGCGCGACGTGGAAAACCTGCGCGAGCATTATGCACTAACCTTGCATAACTGGGTCCTGCGGCTGGAGGAGAAGCATGAGGAGGCTGCCAGGTTGGTTGGAGAAGCAGTGTACCGCACGTGGCGGCTTTACATGAGCTTATTTGCGTTCATGTTTGAATCCGGGCAGATCAGTGTAAACCAGTCTTTACTGGCCAAACCCATGGAAGGTAAAGCCAACCTGCCAATGAGCCGCGCTTACTTATATGTGCAAAGTTGACGCCTAATAGACGCATAAGTCAAACTAAAAAAAGCCGAATCCATTTCTCGCGCTTTTTGGGGCAGTGATGATTCATTGGGGATTAGCTTGAGTTCAAGACTTAGGAGAGGTCAGCAATGACAAAACAGAAAGAAACAATTTTAATCACGGGTAGTAGTGGCAGGATCGGCTATTCCCTGGCGAAGCGTCTGGCGGAATCTTTTAACGTCGTTGGATTTGACCGTCGTGCGCCATCCCATCCCCCGCCAAGCGCCGAATGTTTGTATGTGGATATAACTATTGAGGAAAGTGTCCGCCGCGGGCTAGAGGCCATCCGCGAGTTGCATGGAAACCACATCGCTTCGGTGATCCACCTTGCTGCCTATTACGATTTTTCCGGCGCGCCGAGTCCACTCTACGATGAAGTCACGGTGCGCGGCACCGCGCGCCTGCTGCGCATGTTGCAGGGTTTTGAAGTCGAGCAGTTTATTTTTTCCAGCACCGACCTGGTGCACGCCCCTTCTAAGCCCGGGCAGCTCATCAACGAAGATTCGCCGCTGGAGCCTAAGTGGCCCTACCCCCTGTCGAAAGTCGCTACCGAGCAGGCGATTCACGCTGAACGCGGCAAGATTCCCGCAGTCGTTCTCCGCATCGCGGGCGTGTACGATGACCTGTGCCACTCGATTCCTTTGGGGCAACAGATACAGCGCATTTATGAGCGCGATATCACTGCGTATATCTTCCCTGGCAACATCTCGGCTGGTCGTCAGGCATTCGTGCATAACGAAGATGTCATCGATGCGATCTTACTTGCCATTGCCCATCGCAAGGAACTGCCGCCCGAAGTAACGCTGCTCATTGGCGAGCCTGATTCTCCCAGTTATGATGAATTGCAACGCGCCTTCGGACGGCTAATCCACGACTCGGAATGGAAGACGCGGGCAATTCCACCGCTGGTTGCAAAGGTCGGCGCGCGGATACAGGATACTCTGCCTCTCAACCGACCCTCTTTTATTAAGCCCTGGATGGTGGACCTCGCCGACGACAATATTGAACTGGACATCACGCGCGCTCGTACGGTCCTGGGTTGGGAGCCCAAACACTCGGTAGTTAAAACACTGTCGAAAATGATACCAGCGCTCATAGCGGATCCTTTCGCGTGGTACCGTGAGAACGAGCTCAAACCGCCGCTGTGGTTGCGCGAAACGGCGCCCGATGGCGATCAGACGAAAGAGTTAGAGCCGCATGAATTGATGCGTTTGGGTGAACAAGTGCAGAGCATGATCAACGCCACAACTGCACCGGGTAAACGAATGGAAGGACGATGACATGGCGAAGCATGATATGTCAAAAATGAGTGATTCGAAGAAAAACGCCGCTGGTGCGATGGATATGTCTGAGCCGTCGAAGCATGACATGTCGAAGATGGCCGGTTCTGAGCCAGCCAATGACGAAGTCCGCGCCAAAAAACTGCAACTTGAGAAGATGCGTGAGATGCAAGTGCAGTTGGGACAAGCATACGAACGCGAAATTACCGCGCAAAAGAAAGAGGATGCCAGGGCGCGCGATTTGATGGAGAAAGATCCGCGCGCCCATGTTGAGATGATGAAAATGGAGCAGGAGCATCGCCAGTTGGCGCTCGAACTCCCGCGCCTGCTGTTGGAACGCGAAGCGCAAGTCTACCAGGAATTGCAAAGCGCACAGAAGAGAGCCCAAAAGAAGATGCCTGAGGCCGGCAAATTGATGGGTGAGATGGTGACTATGGCGCGCTGGTCACAAATTCCACTCCTTGTGCTGGGTTTGTGGATGATCGTCAGCCCATTCACACTTGGTTATCGCAGTGTGCCCCTCATGTGGAGTGATATTTTTAGCGGTATCCTTATTACGGTGTTCGCTGTAATTGCCTTTCGTACCGGCCACGTCTGGGCCGCATGGGCGAACACGTTCGTGGGAATGTGGTTGGCTTTCGCTCCCATTGCGTTCTCAGCGCCAGATGCTGCTACGTATATGAATGATACGCTGGTGGGCATGTTTGTGATTGTATTTGCTGTACTTGTCCCGATGATGATGGATATGCCGGGCCCCGAAGTCCCACTTGGGTGGTCGTACAATCCGGCTTCGTGGATGCAGCGCGCACCTATCCTGGCGTTCGCACTTTTCAGTTTTTTCCTGGCACGTTACATGTCTGCCTTCCAATTAGGGCACATCTCCTGGGCGTGGGATCCGATTTTTGGTTCCGGCACAGTTCTGGTGCTCGGCTCTGACCTTTCGAAATCATTTCCCATCTCCGACGCTGGACTGGGAGCGTTCACGTATCTCGTCGAACTCCTGTCAGGTTTTATGGGTGATCAGCGCCGCTGGCGCACGATGCCATGGATGGTAGCCCTCTTTGGCTTTATGGTAGTTCCGCTCGGTATCGTCAGTGTTGGGCTGATTATATTGCAGCCAGTAATCGTCGGTGCGTGGTGTACGGCGTGTCTCTTGTCTGCGTTATTCATGTTGCTGATGGTCGCCCTCTCACTTGACGAAGTGATTGCTATGCTTCAATTCCTAAAGCAAACCCACCGTGCGGGCAAATCGGTTTGGCATACGTTCTGGCACGGCGGCGACGCTCTGGGTGATAACCTGATACCGCAACGCGCGGAGACGACGCATCCGCGCCAGATGTTCTGGGGTGTAACGGTGCCGTGGAATCTGCTCGTGAGTGCGGCATTGGGCGCGTGGCTAATGGCTGCTCCCGCTGTCTTTCAAACACAGGGTTTGGCAGCGCACAGCGATCACATACTGGGTGCATTGGTCGTGACGGTTTCCATCATCGCCTTAGCAGAAGTGACCCGCGCGGCGCGTTTTATCAACATTGCGCTGGCGCTCGGCATTATGGTGCTGCCGTGGCTGCTTGGCGGTGGAACGTTGACAGCAAGCATCAATGATCTGGTCATCGGCGTATTGATCATTGGGTTAAGCATCCCACCGGGCAAGATCAAGAATACCTACTGTGAATGGAATCCGCTGGTTGTGTGAGGCGGCAGTATTGGCCGCGTGATTAGCGAGTCGCATGGGCACGATGGTTGCCGTCCATCCTTATCGAATCCGGACGAGCAAAGAAGGAGCAGATTGATGAGTGATCGAATTCGCGAGATTCTTAGCTGGTATCGGAGTGAAAACTCCGGTGTGTTGACTAACCTCTCCCGAATGCTTAACCACGGACGACTTGCTGGTACCGGTCGGATGGTTATTCTGCCTGTAGATCAAGGTTTTGAACACGGTCCGGGTCGGAGCTTCGCACCGAATCCCCCTGCTTATGATCCCCTTTATCATTTTCAGCTCGCGATTGACGCAGGGCTGAACGCGTATGCGAGTGTACTGGGTTTTTTAGAGGCCGGTGCGTCTGAATTTGCCGGGCAGGTACCTCTGATTCTAAAAATGAACAGCCACGACATCTTACATCCTGAGAAGGACCCGCTGGGTTCACAAACGGCATCAGTCCGGGATGCTCTTCGATTGGGCTGTGTGGCTGTCGGCTATACGATTTATCCGGGTACGGCTGAACGACGCCTGTTATATGAACAATTTCGTGAACTCGCTGAAGAAGCCAAGTCGTTGGGTCTGGCAGTGGTGGTATGGTCTTATCCTCGCGGAGGCGGGATCAGTAAAGAGGGCGAAACAGCTCTGGATGTGACTGCATATGCAGCCCATATCGCCGCACAGCTCGGCGCTCATATCATTAAAGTGAAGCTCCCAACCGCAACTCTTGAATTTGAAGAAGCGCGCAAGGTTTACGAGCAGCAGAATGTCCCGCGCGCAACGCTCACCGATCGTGTGCGGCATGTGATCCAAAGCGCCTTCAATGGCCGCCGGATCGTCATCTTCTCGGGGGGCGCCAAGACGGATGATGCGACCATATACGACGAAGTTCGGGCGATCCGCGATGGCGGTGGGTTCGGCTCAATCATCGGACGCAATTCGTTTCAACGCGATCGGACAGCCGCATTGAAACTTCTGGACAATATGATTCGTATCTACAAAGAGGAAAAGACTTAATAAGGAAGTAAATCATGGATATAAGCCCACTTGCTGGTAAGCCAGCCACGCCTGACATGCTGGTAAACGTGCCAGATCTTGTCACAGCTTATTATACAGAGATACCCGATCCGACCATACCAGAGCAGCAGGTTTCTTTTGGAACCTCGGGGCATCGAGGTTCGGCCTTTAAAAAAGCTTTCAATGAATGGCACATCCTTGCCATCACTCAGGCCATTTGCTTGCATCGTAAACAGCACAAGATCAATGGCCCTTTATTCCTTGGGATGGATACCCACGCGCTCTCCATACCAGCATTGGCCAGCGCGCTGGAAGTTCTGGCTGCCAATGGAGTCGAGGTGATGCTCGCAGAAGGAGATGAGTATACTCCGACGCCTGCCATATCACTAGCAATTCTTACATATAACCGCGGACGCAAGACCGGTCTCGCTGATGGGATTGTAATTACCCCATCTCATAACCCTCCTGACGAAGGTGGCTTTAAATATAACCCTCCTAACGGCGGCCCTGCGGAAAACTCAATCACAAATTCAATCGAACGAAAAGCAAACGAATTTCTCAAAAGCAAGTTGAAAGGTGTTAAGCGGATTTCTCTAGAAGAAGCGAAATGCTCGGCGACGACCCACAAGTACGATTATCGACATGCCTATGTCGAGGACTTGGTTAATGTTTTAGATATGGAGGTGATCCGCGCATCAAAAATCGCCCTGGGGGTCGATCCACTCGGAGGTGCTGGCATTCATTATTGGGAACTGATCGCCGAACGCTACGGGCTTAACCTCACGGTCATCAACCAGGCCGTCGATCCCACCTTCCGTTTCATGACTGTGGATTGGGATGGGCAAATCCGTATGGACCCGTCTTCACCATATGCGATGCAGAGCTTGATCGACATCAAGGAGCGCTTCGATATCGCTTTTGCCTGCGATACCGATCATGACCGGCACGGGATTGTCACTCGAAGCGCGGGATTGCTTCCACCCAATCACTATCTTTCGGTGGCCATCTACTACCTCTTTCAACACCGACCAAAGTGGGGTAAGGCAGCCGCGGTTGGCAAGACACTGGTAAGCAGCCAGATGATTGATCGTATCACCACGAAGCTTGAGCGTAAGCTCTACGAGGTACCCGTCGGTTTCAAGTGGTTTGTGGATGGACTGCTCGACGGCTCGCTTGGCTTCGGCGGTGAAGAGAGCGCCGGCGCGTCTTTCGCCCGCCTGGATGGCAGTGTTTGGACCACGGACAAGGACGGAATGATCCCAGCCTTGCTAGCAGCAGAGATCACGGACCGGATGGGGCGCGACCCTGGCGAGATTTATTCTGACCTAACGCACGAGTTTGGTGAGCCGGTTTACGAGCGCGTTGAGGCACTCGCCACTCGGGAACAAAAAGCGCTGCTGGAAAAGCTCTCTCCGGAGCAGGTGAAAATCAAAAACCTGGCTGGCGAAAAAATCCAGGCAATCCTCACCACCGCGCCGGGCAACGGCGCCCCCATCGAAGGGCTGAAAGTGGTGGCGGAACGCGGATGGTTCGCGGCGCGTCCGTCCGGGACTGAGGACATCTACAAAATCTATGCGGAAAGCTTCCGGGGAACGGATCATTTGAACCGCATTCTGGAGGAAGCCCAGTCGATTGTCAGCAATGTTATGGTGGCGTCCCCGCAGCAGCCAGGGATTCCGTTCGAGCCAAAACTGAAGGAGAAATCATGAGCAAACAAACACGCGTCAGCCACCCGCTATACAGCCTGCTACCCACGGACGTTGAGGGATTCGATTCCCTCGCCGAGCTGGCTCTGGATATGCGTTGGTCGTGGAATCATGCCACCGACCAAGTGTGGCGGCAGCTGGATCCTACGCTCTGGGAGCTCACACATAACCCCTGGGGTGTACTGCAAACGGTCTCTCGGGATCAGATCGAACGCCTATCAGCCGACCCCGTTTTCCGTAAAAGCGTCGATGATTTGGTGCAAGCCAGCCGGCAAGCGGCGGAAACCCCAGCGTGGTTTCAACAAACCTACCCGCAATCGCCCCTAACTGGTGTCGCGTATTTCAGCATGGAATTCATGTTGAGCGAGGCGCTGCCCATTTACTCGGGCGGGCTTGGCAATGTGGCCGGCGATCAGCTCAAAGCCGCCAGCGATCTGGGCGTCCCGGTCATCGGCGTGGGTCTGCTCTACAGCCAAGGCTATTTTCGCCAGCTGATCGACAAGGATGGCGCGCAGCAGGCCATTTTCCCCTACAACGATCCCGGACAGTTGCCGATCACGCCTTTACGCCACCCGAACGGGGAATGGTTGCGACTACAGATCGACCTGCCGGGTCACCCGATCTGGCTGCGCGCCTGGCAGGTCCAGGTTGGCAGAGTGAAGCTTTACCTGCTGGACAGCAATGATGTGGCGAACTACCCGCCATACCGAGGGATTACCAGCGAGCTTTACGGAGGCACGCCAGACCTGCGTCTCATGCAAGAGCTTGTCCTTGGGATCGGCGGATGGAGGTTGCTCGCCGCACTCGGCATCGAGCCGGAAGTCTGCCATCTGAATGAAGGGCATGCAGCGCTCGCCGTGTTGGAACGCGCCCGGAGTTTCATGCAGCAAACCGGGCAGTCCTTCGAAGTCGCTCTGGCCGTTACGCGAGCGGGCAATCTCTTCACCACTCACACGGCGGTGGCGGCCGGCTTCGACCGTTTTACTCCAGCCCTTATCGAACACTGCCTGGGTGGTTACGCCCAGAAGCAGCTCGGCATTACGCTTCACGATTTGCTGGCGCTGGGCCGCCAAAACCCGAACGACCCGGGGGAGGATTTCAATATGGCGTATCTGGCGATCCGTGGCAGCGGGGCGGTGAACGGCGTGAGCCGCCTACATGGAGAGGTGAGCCGGCGACTCTTCCAGCCTCTCTTTCCACGCTGGCCGGTGGACGAAGTGCCGGTCGGACACGTGACCAACGGCGTCCATATGCCGACCTGGGACTCGACAGTGGCCGACAATATCTGGACGGAGGCCTGTGGCAAGGACCGCTGGCTGGGGACGACGGGGGCCCATGAACAGCACATTCGCGCCATCCCTGATGCCAGTCTCTGGCGATTTCGCACCGAAGCCAGCAAGTCATTTGTTGAATACGTTCGCGAACGATTGTCCCGGCAACTGGCCGCATCAGGCGCCTCGTCCGATGCGATTGACGAGGCAATGCATCTGTTTGATCCCAACGCGCTGACATTGGGGTTTGCCCGACGCTTCGCTATCTATAAAAGGCCGAACCTGCTGCTGCACGACTCGGAGCGTCTGCTGCGCCTGTTGACCAATCCCGAGCGCCCGGTGCAACTCATCCTTGCAGGCAAGGCCCATCCGGCAGACCAGGCAGGCCAGGCCCTGATCCAGCAGTGGACGCAGTTCATTCGGCGGCCCGAGGTCCGTCCCCATGTGATCTTCCTCGGTGACTATGACATGCTTTTGAGCGAGCACCTGGTACAAGGAGTGGATGTCTGGCTCAATACACCGCGTCGACCTTGGGAAGCGAGTGGAACGAGCGGCATGAAGGTGCTCGTCAATGGCGGCCTCAATCTTTCGGAGTTGGATGGCTGGTGGGCAGAAGCCTACACGCCTGAAGTGGGGTGGGCGTTGGGGGATGGTCAGGAACATGGAGACGATCCATCCTGGGACACTGCCGAAGCCAAGGCTCTCTACGACCTGCTCGAACGCGAGGTGATCCCAGAGTTTTATACCCGAGACGAGAGCGGCATTCCCACCGCCTGGGTTGCGCGGATGCGTGAAAGCATGGCGCTGCTGACACCGCGCTTTTCTACCAACCGCACGGTGCGCGAATACACCGAGCAGCACTACCTCCCGGCTGCCTCAGCCTACCGTAAGCGGGCTGCCGACAAAGGCACGATCGGCCTGCAGGTAGTTAATTGGCGGCACGCGCTGGAACAAAAATGGGCTGCACTGCGCTTCGGCGAAGTAAACGTTGAAACCGATGACGAGCAACACGTATTTGAGGTTCAGGTCTGTCTCAATGACCTCGACCCCAAGGCGGTGCGGGTAGAGCTTTACGCTGACGGCATCATGGGCAGCGCTCCCGTGCTGCAGGAGATGAAGCGCGTGCGGCAACTGGTGGGCGTGTCAGACGGTTACGTTTACAGCGCGGCCGTGTCGGCGGCCCGCCCGCCAGCGGACTATACGGCGCGCGTGATACCGAACCGCGATGGCGTTGCGATCCCACTCGAAGAAGCACGAATCCTGTGGCAGCGGTGATCCGACGAAGGAGTCATCCATGAAACCCGCTAACCCACGCATCCTGACGATCAATGGCGGCTCGTCGAGCATCAAGTTCGCACTGTTCGAGGCCAGCGACTCGCTCCGTCGAATACTGGAGGGCAGCATAACCCGGATTGGACTGCCAGAAGCGACGTTTGTTGTGAAAGACTTGAATAAGGCCGACAACTTCACCCGCTCAGTGACTGCGGCAAACCACACGGCTGCGGTTGCCATTCTTATGGATTGGACTGAGGAACGCATCCGGCGTGGGGAGTTGACTGCGGTTGGGCATCGCGTAGTCCATGGGGGACCGAATTACAGCGAACCGCAACGCATTACCACCGAAATGGTCGAAGAGTTACACCAGCTTCAGCCTTTCGATCCCGAACATCTGCCGGAAGAGATCCTGCTGACCGAGGCCTTTCATCATCGATTTCCTGACCTGTTACAGGTGGCGTGTTTCGATACAGCCTTTCACCACGACCTGCCACGTGTAGCACAACAGTTGCCGATCCCGCGCCGGTTTGAGGCGCTGGGGGTGCGCCGCTACGGGTTTCATGGATTATCGTATGCGTTTCTGATCGAGGAACTGGAGCGCCTGGCTGGACTACAAGCGGCCCGCGGTCGCGTCATTCTCGCTCACCTCGGCAACGGTGCGAGCCTGGCTGCGGTCTACAAGGGCAAATCTGTAGATACCAGCATGGGCCTCACGCCGACCGGAGGTGTGCCGATGAGCACCCGCTCCGGCGATCTCGATCCTGGCCTGGTTTGGTATCTGGCCCGCACCGAAAATATTACTCCAAAAAAATTTAATGAAATGGTTAATTTCCAGTCAGGGTTGCTCGGTGTTTCTGAGACCAGTTCTGACATGCAGGATTTACTCGAGCGTGAGCCTTCTGATGTTCGGGCAGCCGAGGCAGTGGCCCTGTTTTGTTACCAGGTGAAAAAATGGATCGGCGCCTTCGCGGCTGCGTTGGGTGGATTGGACACGCTGGTGTTCGCGGGCGGCATCGGGGGAAACGCACCCATCATCCGGGCTCGGATTTGTTCTGGGTTGGAATTTCTCGGAATCGAAATCGACGAAAAACGAAGCCTGGCCAGCCCCGCGGTGATATCTGCGAAAGCCAGCCGGGTCTCCGTCCGCGTCATCCACACGGACGAGGAATGGATGATCGCAAAGACGGTCTGCAGCGTTCTTGAATTGGCCCGGGCCCATGAATAAAAGGAATTCCGAGCGCGCACCCCCATAACGAAGCACACCTCCGCCGGCGTATTATGAATGTTGGCATCGGTGCAGATCGCGCTGAAATCG
>JBBRWF010000086.1:0-11580 GCA_038249405.1 Anaerolineales bacterium | reverse complement strand
GGGGCGAAACCCGCGCCCAGGCCATCCTGCGCATGCGCCGGGCCCTCGAAGAATACCGGATTGTGGGGGTGCGCACCAATATCCCGTTCCACCAAACTTTAATGGATAGCCACCGGTTTATGGGCGGGCAATATGACACCCGTTTCGTAGAAGAGCGCTTTAGCTTTCAGGATGAGCAAAATGGAAACGATTCTGAAATCTCAGCCGCGCTGGCTACACTGGTCGCTCACCATCAAGCCCAACGCTCTGCCCAATTCGTAATGCGCAACGAACGTGATACATCCAACTGGAAATGGGTGGGCCGCTGGGAACGAATGCACCGCTAATCGTATATTCCATCATCCAATTTTATTTTGCGCCTGCTTACCGGCTTAGCGTACATCAGAAGAGAGAAAAATGAAATATATAACCACCATTGATGGTAAAGAATATACGGTTGAAATCATTGATGAAAAACATATCAGCATTGATGGGAAGATTCTGGAAGTTGATTTTGAATCGGTTAACGGCCAGCCAGTTTTTTCTTTGCTGATCGATGGAAAATCTCATGAGGGCTATGTCTACTCGGACGAAGAAAACTGGCAGGTTTTACTGCGTGGAAGGTTGTACCAGGCAACTGTGGAAGATGAACGTGAAAAACGCCTGCACGCATCAGCCGGCAGCGATCTGAGCGAGGGTGGCGAATTCCACTTGAAGGCTCCAATGCCAGGCATGATCGTGGCAATCCTGGTTTCTGAAGGGGATGAAGTAAAAAAAGGGCAAGTTCTGCTTATTCTCGAATCGATGAAAATGCAGAACGAATTAAAATCTCCAAGAGATGGAACTATCCACCGCATTCGAGCCAAAGTTGGCGAAAAGGTGGAACAAAAGCAAGCCCTATTAACTGTTGTCTAACGAGTTGAGAACCCGAAAAAATGTCAAACAACAACCTGGAAATTGAATCAAAATTTTATGTGCGCAACCTTGCCATTATTGAGACGCGCCTCAATCTGCTTGGCGCAACATGTATCGTGCCACGCATTTTTGAATATAACCTGCGGTTTGATAATCAAGCACACAGCTTGCAACGTCAGCATAAAGTACTGCGCTTGCGCAAATCGGATGATATCCGCATGACCTACAAGGGAGCCGGGGAACGAGTTGGGGGCGCACTCTCGCGTACAGAAATTGAACTTGTGGTTAACGACTTCGACACTGCCAAAAAATTACTGGAGAGCCTGGGGTATCATGTGGCCGCGGCCTACGAAAAATATCGCGCCATGTACAAACTGGGAGGCAGTGTCATCGCGCTGGATGAACTTCCATACGGCAAATTTGTCGAAATTGAAAGCGAATCCCCAGAAGAAATTTTTATACTGGCTAAAAAACTCGAATTAAACCCCGAAGCTGCGATTCCAGCCAGCTACCAGGGTTTGTTTGAGCAGATCAAAATAGCCATGAACCTACCAGCCAAAAACCTGACCTTCTGGGAGTTTGAGAAGATCAAGGTTTCGGCAGATGAGTTAGGCGTTGAACCTGCCGACAAGATTGACTGACACCGCAAAAAATGTTCTGCATCACTATCAGGTTGAAATAGCCATTGGGGATGGCGGTAAAACATCCGCTACCCCATTTGTTATATTGCCTGGCCTTTAAATTGACTTACATACAGGCGGTGATAAAAGCCCTTCAAGTCAAGTAGTTGCTGGTGTGATCCGCTTTCCACAATTTCCCCATCCTTAATGACCAATACCTGGTCGGCGTCACGGATTGTACTGAGGCGATGCGCAATCACAAAGCTGGTGCGGCCCTGCATCAATCGCAACAATGCTTTTTGGATGCGAACTTCGGTGCGTGTGTCAACGCTGCTGGTCGCTTCATCCAGGATCAACACCGCCGGATTAGCCAGGATGGCTCGCGCAATGGAAAGTAATTGACGCTGGCCCTGGCTTAAATTACCCGCTCGTTCCGATAAATTAGTCTGGTAACCCTGCGGCAATTGGCGAATAAAATGATCTGCATCGGCTATTTTGGCCGCAACAATGCACTCTTCTTCGCTGGCATCCAACTTTCCATACCGAATATTATCGAGTATGGTACCTGAAAACATAAAAGTATCCTGAAGCACCAGCCCCAGCTGCTGACGCAAGTCTTCTTTCCCTATTTCGCGGATATCTTTTCCATCAATCTTGATGCTGCCATCCAAGATTTCATAAAAGCGGGTCAGCAGATTAATAATGGTTGTCTTGCCAGCACCGGTTGGCCCTACCAGGGCAATGGTTTCACCAGGTTGTGCATCCAACGTCATATTTTTAATAATCAGCCTATCGGGCCTGTAACCAAAACTAACCCCATCAAATTGAACTTGGCCTTGAATAGGCACAAAAGGCTCTCCCACACGGGCATCATCTATTTCCTCAGGGAAATCAAGTATCTCAAAAACCCGTTCAGAGCCAGCCAGCGCAGATTGGATCGAATTGTACATATTAGCAAGTTGGCGCAAGGGCTGAATAAAATTTTGTCCATAACTGATAAAGGTGGCAATAATGCCAACACTCACCAGTCCGCGCAATGCCAACCAACCTCCAAGACCTGACAGAACAATCACAAAAAAGTTGCCCAACACATTGGTCAACGGCATAAGCAATAAGGCATAACTGTTGGCAGTGACACCCGCACGAAACACATCTTCATTGTATTTCCGGAATGCAGCGACAGCCGAGTCGCTGCGCCTGAAGGCCTTAACAACTTTTTGACCGCTGATCGCTTCTTCCATAACGCCATTTAAATGGCCCAGCTGTTTTTGCAAGTCGCGGAATCCTCGCCGGGTGTATTTGGCGACAAACTGTGTAAACCAGAACATGATGGGTACAACCAGCAGCGCAGCCAACGCCAACCACCGATCCAAAACAAACATGGCAATCAAAATGCCCACTAGGGAGAGAACACTGGCCAGCAACGCGGTAACATTTTGTGACACTGCCTGGTTGATGGCATCAATATCGTTGGTCAGACGGCTCATTAATTCGCCAGCTGAATACTTGTCATAAAAGCTGATCGGTAATTTTTGCAGGTGATTAAACAAATCTTTACGAAGCTGTTTTAGCGCACGTTGAGAAACATCCGACATTAACCACGCAGAAATCGCCTGAAAAAGGTTGCCAGCCAGATAAATAACCAGCATCCAGATCGCAATTTTTAACAAACCAGCCGCATCTTTGGATGCTATGAATTTATCAATCGCAACGCCCATCAGATATGGGCCAACCAAACCCAAAAGGGTGTAAACTACGACTAACACAAGCACAAAACTCAAGACAAATTTGAAAGGACTCAGATATAGAAACAACCTCAACAAGGCGTGACGCGGATCGCGTGCTTTTTCAATCTTACCGGGCTCGGAGGGTCGCCGTTGCATATTCGAACGGAAATTCGGGCCGGAGGTAGGGGTATTCGTCATGCCAGGCCTCCCAGCAACTGCCCACTGAAAGGTTCTTCCAGATGGAAACTGTTGCCAAGCTGAGACTCGTAAATTTCCTGGTAGATTAGACTTGACTGCATCAATTCGCTGTGCTTCCCTTCGGCAACAATCCGCCCGTTGTCAAGCACAACTATCTTATCCGCCCTTAAAACAGTGCTGATACGTTGGGCAACCACGATCGTCGTCCTACGCCCGGATGTTGAAGCGAGCACAGGCAGCCTGTCAAGAGCCTCCTGAATTTTGGTTTCAGTTTCTACATCCACGGAGCTGGTACTGTCATCCAAAATCAGAATCTTCGGTCTGGTAAGCAAAGCCCGGGCAATCGCAATCCGCTGTTTTTGACCGCCAGAAAGATTTGTGCCGCGCTCTTCCACATGGGTGTCATATCCCCTGGAAAGCACGGTAATAAAGTCGTGAGCCTGGGCAGCTTTTGCAGCAGATATCACTTCTTCTTCGCTGGCGTCCGGCATGCCATAGCGAATATTGTCTGCTACGGTTCCCGAAAAAAGCACTGTTTCCTGTGGCACAATCCCGATCTGCGCCAAAAGTGAATCCTGCTTAATCTGGCGAATATCTTGGCCATCCAGCAAAATCCGCCCAGATGTAACATCGTAAAATCGCGGCAATAAATTAACCAGGGTAGTCTTGCCTGCGCCAGTGGACCCTAATATCGCGCAGGTTTGCCCCGGCTCGATCACCAGGCTGATGTTTTCCAGCACTGATTCGCTCCCGTTCCCTTTGTAGCGAAAAGAAACGTTTTCAAAAACCAACCGGCCGCTGGATGACTCCAGAATAGCTATTCCGTCTTCGGGATCCTGAACGTCCGGAATAGTATCCAGAACTTCATTTACACGGCTGGCAGAAGCCATACCGCTGGCCCAGGTGTTGGAAAGCATGGTCATCATTGTCAACGGGCCCATTGTAGTCAACAAATAGTTCGTAAAAGCGACAATCTGCCCGCTGGTCAACTCTCCCCGAATGGACTGCATGCCGCCTGACCAGATGACAATTACCATGCCGATATTGACACAGAATGTCAGCACCGGGGACATGCTGGACATGATTTGCATTACACGCACCGAATTCCCAGTATAAGACTCATTTGCAACTTCAAATCGCTGGCCTTCATAATCACCACGCACAAACGCCTTGACCAACCTGGCCCCAGCCGTGTTTTCTTGCAAAATCGTATTCAACCGGTCCAATTTTTGTTGTACAGATTGAAACAAAGGCTCCATCTTGACAACAAAGAATACGATGATAACCGAGGTAATAAACAACAACGGCAACATGGTCAGCGCCAGATCGCGGTTAGTGTTGATCATTAAGATCAGGCTGCCGATCATTAATAACGGCGCACGCGTTCCTATTCGCAAGGAGATTTGAGCCACACGCTGCACGGCTGTAGTATCACTGGTCAGGCGAACCATTAATTGGCCAGTCTTTTGCTCGTCAAGGTTCCCGTACGAGAAAGATTGAATCCTGGTAAAAAGGGCGTCACGCAAGTCGCGTGCGATGCTTTCTCCCACTTGTACTGACAGAATATTATTCCCAACAGCAATCAACGTGCTGACAACCGAGATACCAACCATTATGAGCGCGGTTTGAGTAACCACCTGGGGATTATTAGCGCTAATTCCCTGATCTATAATACGCTGAACAAGGCGTGGAATGGATAGGTCCAGGAATACCAGAGATGTCAGGAAGATCAGTGCAAGACTGGAGCGCTTCCAATATGGTCGAATAAAGGGCAATAACTTGAGTATACCTTTCATAGTTGAAGTTTACCTGTCTGCTAAGCAAGAGTCTGGATCTCTGGAGTTCTGACCAGCACAAGACGGGATAAAAGAAGTGAACAGATGGCAAAAAGCAAAATAGCTATCCCAATGCTTAATTTTTCTGCCAGATACCCAAGAAAAAGGTTCCCGATCGGTGAAAAACCAAAAAACGTCAGGGTATACAACGCCATCACCCTGCCGCGGAACTCATCTTTAACATAGGCTTGAAGCAGGGTATTGAGGGTTGTAAACTGCAACATAAAGCCCATACCCAAACCATACGCCAGAGCCAGTGAAATTGGAAAATTTGAAGTAAACGAAAAAATAGCCAGAATTATGGGAAAAACCACATTCACCCAGACCAACAGCCGGCCTCGTTTGCCATGACTGAAGGGGTGAGCAAGAATAAATGCCCCGGTTACAGCACCAAGGCCGGACGCAGACGTAATCCAACCGTAAGCAGCAGCCCCCTGATGTAGAATTTTTTCCACAAACGCAGGTAGTAAAGTGAAATAGGTGATCCCAAACATACTGAACACAAGTGAAAGCAGGATCAACGCAGATATCTCATTGTGATGGACAACATATTTCATCCCAGCGACGAGCTGCTGAACTGGCGAGGTGGAATAACTGACTTTCTTGTGAGCAGGTAAATTCATTAGCCACAACCCGATGATGACCGCCAGAAAAGAGAACCCGTTGATTGTAAAACACCAGGCTGCACCGATCAACGCCAGAAGCAAACCTGCAAACGCCGGACCGATCACGCGTGCGCTGTTAAACATGATCGAATTTAACGCGATCGCATTCGGCATATCCTGTTTCCCCACCATCTCCGGCACAAAAGCCTGGCGTGCGGGAGCATCAAAGGCATTCACCACGCCAAGTAGACCAGAAAGCACCACAACATGCCACTCCTGAGTCAGGTTGGTAAATGTCAGCGCCGCGAGAATAAATGCCAGCAACATAGAGCCGAGTTGAGTTAAATAAAGCAGTGTACGGCGATCCACCCGGTCAGTTATCACACCGGCCCAGGGAGAAATAAGCATAACAGGCAGTGCAGGCGCAAAAGCCACCAGGCCAAGCGTCACCTCAGAATGACCCAGTTGATATACCACCCAACTCTGTGCAATGATCTGCATCCAGGTACCGATATTGGAAATTAACTGCCCACCAAAATACAATTGAAAATTCCGATGCCGTAAAGCCGAAAAAGTAGATCTCGCGGGTTCTACCAGCGGTTGTTCTTCAAGGACTGGTTCTTCCATATTTTGTGCAACTCCTAACTCGGGCAACCCGAAAACCAACTTTGATCAGATTCTAAAAACTCTTCCAACCAGTCAATTATTCTAAAGATGAATGCTTAATCCTGGCCTGGAAGCTCTTCACATTGGAACTCAAACAGCCTGTGCATTAACAGCATGGACTGTTGAATGGTTTCAAGCTCTGATTTGTCATAACAAACCATTTTTTTTGCCAGGTACGCTTGAGCATTTGCCCTGGTAGCATCTACAATCGCCTCACCAGACGAGGTAAGTCTCAAAGTCATACAGCGCCGATCAGTAGTTGATTCCTGACGGGTAACCAGGCCAGCTTTGAACAGGCCGTCCACCAGCTTGGAAACGGATGGAAGCATCAAACCAAGGTGCTCAGCAAGCCTGGAAAGCGAAGAGTCTGGCGTTTTCTGGATGAAACGCAGCGAACGAAACTGGGAAATCGAAATATCAGCACCGCGCTTGCCGCGCATTTCAACCCGAATGGCCTGCATGATCTGGGGAGTAATTTCCATCAATTCTCGTGCGCACTGGTTCTGAAGATCCTTCATATTACTTCGCCTTTCTAACTATTTGATTATAAAATTATATCAAATAGTTTGGAATACCACCCATCAAAAAACTCTCGTTTTGTGCGGGAGTTTTAGTCGATCAAGCTGTCATTTTGCCACGTAGTTTCGATCACGTCGCCCCCCTGCCCCAACAAATCTGGTAGCAATTTCCGTAACAACCCTGCTGAACCAGTGGTGTAATAGCGTGCTACTGACTCTATCTCAGGTGGTTTGAAATAAGCGCGTGTTTCAAGCAAACGCACCACCTGCCTGGCTACCGCGGGTGCCGGATCAATTACACGCACTCCACTTCCAACGATCTTTTCAATAAGAGGAATAACAAACGGGTAATGAGTGCAACCTAATACAATCGTATCAATGCCCTGGTCAAGCATCGGCAGGAGCGCTTTTTTGAGGATGGCTTCGGTTTTCCTACCAGTAAGATCACCGTTTTCGATTTGCTGAACCAGACCCGGGCAGGTGTCCTGCAAAACCGTTACCCCTTTGGCAAAACGTTCGACAACGGAAGCGTACAGTGCACCCTGAAATGTCGCAGGGGTAGCCAGCACACCCACTACCCTGCTGCGGGAGTACTCGGCAGCAGGTTTTACAGCTGGCTCCATCCCTACAAAAAGCACATCGGGAAATGTCTGTCGCAAAAACATCAGCGCCGCCGCTGAAGCCGTGTTACACGCCACTACAATCAGCTTTGCGCCTTTGGCCAGTAGAAACCGGGTAATCTCTAGAGAGAAGACCTGGACTTCCCGCATTGGGCGCGGCCCATAGGGAACATGACTCTGATCACCAAAGTAAATGAGCGACTCTCCAGGCAATTGGGATTTAATCGCCCTCAAGACCGAAAGTCCGCCAACACCTGAATCAAAAATACCAATTGGAGAATCTAGGCCTGAAGTGGATAGTAAGCCGCCTGCGGGGTCATTCTGCGGTTTTTCGGCGGCAGATTCCTCTCTCTTAGGCTGCAGCCGCATCTACAAACGCCTTAAATAAACGCAAGATGGCTTGCTGGTCTGTCAACCATTCTGGATGCCATTGAACAGCGAGACCAAAAGGATGCTCAGCAAGTTCTATAGCTTCAACCAGACCATCCGGAGCATAAGCAACTGCCTTGAATCCTGGGGCAACATCTTTGATGCCCTGATGATGCAGGCTATTGACATGCATAATTGGTTCAGCAAAGATTTTCCCAATCTGGCTATCTTCTTCGATACGCACCAGGTGAGCCAGAGCAGTCCTTGCAGGAACACCATCTTCTCCCGGATAATCATGCACAAGCGCGTTGGGAAGCTGATCTGCAATGTGGGTATAAAGTGTACCCCCCAGTGCCACATTTGCCACCTGCAACCCCCGGCAAATGCCCAGGAAGGGTTTGCCATCCTGCGCGACCAAACGGGCAAGACCAAGTTCAATAGCATCTCGAAGGGCATCAATTCCATATACCGCAGGGTGATGTTCGCCATTGAATATCTCGGTAGCAATATCGCCTCCCCCGGTAAATAAAATACCGTCCAGATGCTTTGATAATTCTTTCAAATCGTTTTCCTGGATGGACGAAGGGATCAATAGCGGCAGTCCACCAGCATTCTGTATGGCGGTTGTGTAGGATTGCTGCACCATCACAGAAAGTAGTTGGGAAGGCGGAACAGGAGCGGTACGAGTGGTGATGCCAATAATCGGAGTAGACATGAATATTCCTTTTGCAAGAGGAGTTTTGTGACGATTCTATCATGCTCACAAGCGATTAAAACAAAAGAGCGCATTTCTGCGCTCTTTATGTAATCAAGAAAAATCAGTTAAATCTCTGCTTGAGACGGGTGGCCTTGCCAGTGCGACCGCGGAGATAATACAACTGTGCGCGGCGAACCTGGGAGTGGCGCTCGACTACCACTTTGTCAATGCGAGGGGAGCGCAGCAGGAAGGTACGCTCTACGCCTATGCCATTTGTGGCAATACGACGAACAGTGAAAGTGGCAGCAACGCCGCCGTGCCGAATGCGAATAACTGTGCCCTTGAATTCCTGAATACGTTCACGTTCACCTTCTTTAATGCGAACATGAACGGAAACTGCATCGCCGGGTTGCAAGTCGGGGAGATTGGGATTAGCTGGTGCTTCAACGGACTTCAATAAGTCGGTCATTTCTTATATTTCCTTACCAGAGTGAAATACTGCTTCACAGCAGCCGGATATACGCGAAGCGAGATTATATCATAATTTTTGGGTTTTGCCCGTAATTTTTCAGGCTATTTGTGTTGTTCTCAAGTATTCGTTTTTTCAACCATTCACCGTCAGGTGAAAGCACCCACAGAGATAATCCAACGAAATTCAAAAATTGCAACCAGAAAGAAAGGTTCAGATGCAACATCTCAAACCATTTCTAATTACCGCCCAAACGATCGATCAAAAAATGGTCGTAATACTTAAATGTTTTTTCCTTGAACCCATAATGGAAAAACGTTGTCCATATTTGCTGACGAATACCGTGCTTGTCACAATCGGAGAGAGTGGTAAAAGGAAATGTGCCGCCAAAAGTTATGGTCATATAATCATTTCTAGCGTTGTAATCAAAGGATTCAATTGTAAACCGGGTATTCCAAAGTGCATTGTAATAGGGGCCGTATAATTTTCGACCTACGCTAAAAAGCATATTGAGCGCTATTTGCACATCTTGCAGCTTATCGCCGGTACGCATACGTTTGGAAATAATAGGGACTTCCTTGATGTCACCACAAGCATCCTGCCGTTTGCCTTCCGGAATAAGCAGGTAGAAAATAATGTGGGTTTTGAGCTGCTCAGAAAGCGTCTGGGTACTGGTGGCGGTAGGAACCAGAGTAGGCGTTTCACTTGGCAAAACAGTAGGAGTTTCGCTGGGAGTCAGACTCGGCTCCAGTGTGAATGTTACCAATGGCAAAGGCGTTTCCGATGGCAATGATGGGGTAATAGTGTCAGACGAGGCTGCTGCAAGAGTAAGTGAGGCAGTGGGAATTGCGGCAGAAGCACAGGCACTCAATGCCAATGTAAAGGCAAGAAAAACCGATATAACTTTTACAAATCTCAATTTATTTCCATTCACGAATAAAACAGTATGGCTTTTTTGAGCCAATCCGGTTGCCCCTCTTTTCAAAGGGTATTATTTAACCAATGCTTTTTTTAAATCATGCATGTGTTCTTCATAGTGACCAAACGTATTCCACTCCACAACCACGCTTAAGGGAGCATCTTTTGTCCAGGCAAACCGATGCGGGTCTTCCAAAACATTCGCATCCAGACCCTCGGTAAGTTCCAACAAAGACCGATAAGTATTCATCTCATCAACACGAACTTCTGACAGGGAATGAGCAACACATTCTGCATAGACTTGCTGGTTTATGCCCTCTACGTCGCTTTCTTCCAAAGAATATTCCGGGTCATGACCATTGGTTACAGCAAGTATGACCTGGGATGCCCGGCGCGCCCACCAGGCAATATGAGCCAGGGTATCTTTCACCGTTCAACCGCCTGGTAAAACAGGCAAAAGCATTTGTTTATCACTGAATTGAACAACCATTGATTCGAACTCAGCACGTGACTGAGACATCTTAATGAGCAATTCGGCTTTATCCATGATTAATCTCTGATGGTCGCAAAGTGCTTCCAACAGATTGTACCACCCTAAATTACCCGTAATTAGAGTTTTTGTGCAAAATAGGCATAAAACCAAGTACAGGCCAGGCTAACAATTCCGGAATTCTTTCATCCTGACCGATTTTACAATGAAAAATAACATCATTTATTAGGCGTATCTTCGCACTACCAACACGGCATTGTGACCGCCAAAGCCAAAAGCATTAGAAATTGCTACATCAATTTTCTTCTCGCGGGCTTTGTTGGGAATGTAATCCAGGTCACATTCTGGATCGGGTGTTTCGTAATGTATGGTGGGCGGTAAGAGTCCTTCGCACACCGCATGAACGCAGAAAATAGCTTCCAGCGCTCCTGTAGCGCCCATCATGTGCCCTGTCATTGACTTTGTGGATGAAATGGGCACTTTATATGCCAGATTGGCGCCAAATGCACCCTTGATAGCTTTGGTCTCAGCGGCATCATTCAAAGGTGTACCCGTTCCATGTGCGCTGACATAACCTACCTGGTCCATGTTGACGTGAGCTGATTCCAGCGCAGCACGAATGGCTGAAGCTCCGCCCGCCCCATTCGCATCCGGCGCAGTAACATGATAGGCATCCGCAGTAGCGCCGTACCCGGCCAATTCGGCCAGAATCACCGCGCCACGTTTTTTGGCCGTACTTTCGCGTTCCAAAACAAGCACCCCCGCGCCTTCACCCATCACCAACCCGTCGCGATTTTTATCAAAAGGAGCCGGGGTCATCGAATAATCGTCGTTGCGGCGGCTCATTGCGCCAATACGGTCAAAAGCACTAACACCTGTCTCGCAAATTGTCGCCTCGGCAGCGCCTGCCACCGCGGCATCAATATTACCAGCGCGCAGCATCATCCAGGCCAT
>JBBRWF010000085.1:0-11698 GCA_038249405.1 Anaerolineales bacterium | reverse complement strand
CATCGAGACGGTGCGGGTAAGAGGTGAGACCGCGCTGGAGCAAAGCTGCATAATCGTTCTGTGCCACTTCCTGTAGACAGATCACCGAGGCGTCCGAGTGGTTCAGCTCACGCGTAAGCCTTTTCAGCCGCCCTAATCCCAAGTAGAAGGGGAGACCAAAGGTGTTAAGTGAAAGCAATGAAAACTCACTCATCCCAATCCTCACATAAAATTTGTATAGTATTCAGAATCAAGAACAGTCTGGATGAGCGAGATTGTATTCTATTCAATTCCTGTCGCTTTAATTCCATCATTTGAAATCATTTTTTGTTTTTAACATTACATTATTATAATTATATGCCCCTTTTTGTCTGTGCATGAATTATCAGCAATTTAGGTGTCAGTTCTCTTCATGCTAAAATAGAGTAGCATTTGAACCTGCAAAATAATTTTGAAAAAATGCGGCAAAATAAGGAAACATGCCATGGCTATTAATTTAATTAATTTTTCATTTCCGCAAATCATTAGAATCTTATACGTTATCTATATAGTTATCGCGCTTGGGATTCTCCTATTGAATAATCGCACTCCACAATCAACCTTTGCCTGGTTATTCTTGATGATGGTATTTCCGATCGGGGGTTTTTTGATTTATATGTTTTTTGGGCGCAGTTACAAACCCTTTAGTAATGTGAACAGATTGGCGAAGATCGGCGGCAAATCCTCGCCTTTTGAACTTGCGCTCAAACCTTTGATGACTGCTCAGATGGATTATGTGGAAATCGTCAAACGTGAAAAACCAGAATCACATCGCCAAAAATTATTGAGTATGGTCATGCGCAACTCGCCGTCCATGTTGACCGCCTACAATCGCGTGGAAATCCTGCAAGATGCCTCGGAAAAATATCCGCGTTTGCTGGAAGATGTTCGCAACGCAAAATCATCAATCCACCTTTTGTATTACATCTGGACTGAAGACGAATACACCCTGCAACTTAAAGACGCTTTAATCGAGCGGTCAAAAGCGGGCGTCAAAGTTCACGCGCTGGCAGACGCATCCACCCTAAATGTCAGCAAGGAGTATCTTCAGGAACTGCGGGACGCTGGGGTTCAGATATTTCCATGCAACGCATACATGAAATTCGACCGTTTGCATTCATTGAATTACCGCAATCATCGCAAGATTGGCGTAATTGATGGAAAGATTGGGTACATTGGTGGTCTGAACCTGGACAAAGAACAATTACCCGGCGGCAATCGACTGGGGTCTTGGCGCGATACCCATCTGAGGATCGAAGGTGAAGGCGCGCGAGCGCTTCAGGCGGCTTTTTCGTTATCCTGGTACAACACAACCAAAGAAACACTTCACGATTTGATCTATTTTCCCAGGGTGGATCCAAGTCAAATACCGATCACGCCCGTGCAAATTACACTGGGCGGACCCGACGCGCAGTGGAAGGTCATACAGCAGTTGTATTTCTTTATGATCATAACCGCCCAAAAGAAGATCCAGATTCAATCCCCATTTTTTATTCCCGATGAAGGTCTGCTTGAAGCGATCAAAGCCGTTGCCCTTTCAGGCGTCGAAATCGAGATCATGTGTTCCAAGCACGGTACCGACTTCGAACTGGCTCATCGCGCGTCTCTTACTTATTTGGCAGAAGTTGTGCAGGCGGGAGTAAAAGTCTATCTATACAATAAAGGTTATTTCCATAGCAAAACCATCAACGTTGATTTGCAGGTCTGTGCGATCGGAACAGCGAATATTGACATTCGTAGTTTTTCCTTGAATTACGAAGCGATGGCTGTCATTTATGACGCAGAAGTATCGCGCGAACTGGCAGCTGACTTCGAGAATGACTTAAAATCCTGCGATGAATTTACCCTGGAAATTTATCGGACTTCCTCACTTTGGCGCCGTTTGCTGAACTCAGCAGCACGGCTGACTTCCCCAGTGTTGTAACAAAATCGGATAATAATCAAACCTGCGATGGTTGGTTTTTTGCTGTATTCCGAACGAGCTGCTTTACTGTATTCCTAAATCAGGCGGATAAACGATATAGCCAGCACAGGCATAATTGTCTAAAAAAGGTACTATGAATCCTTGGGGGCAGAGATATACACAATCGGATAAATATTTTTCGTGTTCGATAACTGACAGAAACAGATGTCACAATCTTCCCAAGGCCTGTCCACATTATTTTGTTAGAAAATATTTCGGCCATAATCAGAAACGCCGAAATACTTTCTCATACAAGTTTAATTTGCGAGTGTTGTCTCTGAATTGTGGTGTGATTGACGTGTCTCCCCCAAGTGGCGGAGACAAACACTCCCCGGCTGATGGATGCGGCCGGGGAGTGTTTGTTATAAGATTAGTATGTGTAGATCAGCCTTCTGGACTAGGTAGTCCAAACACTAACAGCCAATTTCAACATTGGCTGTCACATAAAACAGCCAGCGGCGTTCCAATGACGCTATAGTAGAAACAAGAATTGAATATTTTCGATCACAATAAAAGGAGATTCCCATGGATATTTCAATTAATACTAAAGTAAGTTGTTCGGACGGTCCCTATGGACAGTCCATATGCGTGATTCTCAAACCAACCACCAAAGAAATAACCCATCTGGTGGTAAGTAACGAGTCGTTTCCTAAAACCAATTATCTGGTGTCCCTCGATCATGTCATAGAAAGTACGCCGGACCATATTTTGCTAAATTGCAGCCGCGAGGACCTCTCCAAAATGCCGCCCTTTGACACCGTGGAGTTTGTTCCATCTGATTTAAATGGGTTTATCGGAGGTACGTACATGATGTGGCCGTATTATGCTCCAATGGCCTCTTATATGACTTTGGAAAAAGAACATACCCCTGCCAACGAACTTGTCATGCGACGCGGCGCCAGGGTCAAAGCCACCGATGGCGATGTAGGCCGCGTGGATGAATTCCTGATTAACCCTAGCAATGACCATATCACTCACCTCGTGATGCGTGAAGGTCATTTATGGGGGCAGAAAGATGTGACCATTCCTATGAACCAGATTGATCGCTTTGAGGAGAATACCGCGTATCTAAAGTTGAATAAAGAGGCTATCGAAAAATTGCCCAGCATCCCCGTTCAGCACAGTTGGTTGTAGGAAGATTAGGATGACCAGGGTGATATTCGTAAATCATGATAAAAAATAGGCCCAGCAGGCACAGCTGCCGAGCAAGGATTTATCGACTTCAAAAAAGTCAGTTCGTCCAGGCATAGATAGGAGAAATTTATGAAAAAGAAAATTGGTTTGTGGATCGATCATCGGGAAGCCATACTTGTCGTGGTTACAGACGGGGATGGGCAAATCACAAGAATAAAATCAGACTCGGAAAAACAAACTCGGTTGCCGGGAGGTTCTCGAAAGGATGGACTGCAACAGACAGAAAACGTTCGCGACAAAAAATTCGCAAAGAATCTTGACCAATTCTATGACGACATCATCGCTCAAATCCGTGATGCAGAGTTGATACATATCTTTGGTCCGGGGGAAGCTAAGGGTGAGCTTGTGAAACGTCTGGAGGATGAGGGGCTTAAGCAGCGTATCGTCGAGGTTGAAACTGCAGATAATATGACGGACAACCAAATTGCGGCTAAAGTTCGGGAACGCTTTTCAACATCAAGTATGCCAGCGAAATAAGGCGAAACGGCTTAGATCAGATAGTAAATAAAGAAAAGCAAAAATCGAATGAACAACAAAAGACAATTGGCTATCCCGAGTTCATTAGGTGAAAGGCAAAGATCATGAAACCAGAAATCACAAGTATTTCCTACAGTACAGCGCTTACCTTTGAGATGATAACCCAAAACGGTTTTCAGACTCTGGGCGCGCCAACTTTTCCCTCATTGCGGGAGGAGGCAATTTATCAGGCTAACGCGAATACTCGGAGTGTGCTGCTGTTCCTTCAGTATAAATTGAGCGATCGCATTGTTGGCACTGGTTCGTCATTGAAAGATGACTGGGGAATTCCCTATTACCGTTTCCTAATGCACCCAAAAAATAAGAACAATCGGCACGAATTGTTACTCAATCTGGAAGTTCTGAATCACCTCGTGTATTACATCGCGCCAGAATTTCATACCATGGGCGGCTTATACGAGTCCCTAATGAATAAGACTTTGTTAACCAATTCTACATTCTGGTCACCGAAGTCAATAGGCGCCCTGCCAGCAAATGGGGAGAGAACTACCGTTTCATATAAGCGAGGAATGCACTATGGCATATTGGAACCGGGAAAAAGAAGAATCGATGGTGCGATTAAAGGCGAAATGCTACGGGGTGTAATCAATGACAGGTTCGAGACAAAACAGTCTGAAATATATAGTAATGAAAGATTGTCCCATTTAGGTGATCAGATGCTGGAAAATTATTTCAAAGTCTTGCATACGCCAAAAGAGGAAAGATTAGTAAATGACATTAGGAAAGGTCGGGATCACATTGATCCGCGAGACTATTTGAGTCTGATATCTATATTATTGTACGATTGTTACGTTTATATCGTTACGAAGTAATAGATAAAAAATGTATCCCATCAATCACGTGATATTTGAGTTTAACCAATAAAGGAGTACTTATGAAAAGCTTAACTTTAGATCAAGTCAAGGGTTTGGCGCAACAAACGGCAAGTCCAAGCATATCGCTTTTTCTGCCGACACACCAGGCTGGTCGGGGCACCCAACAAGATCCCATCCGCTTCAAAAATCTCTTGAGCGAGGCTGAGAAGCAGCTTCTGGCCGGTGAGATGGGACCTCGCGAGGTAAATGCGCTGCTCCAACCAGCCCACGCATTATTGGAAGATCACTATTTCTGGGAACACCAGTCCAAAGGGTTGGCTGTCTTTGTCGCCGAAGATGACTTCCATACCTACCGTCTGCCATTTGATGTCGAGGAGCTGCTCATCATTGCCGGGTCTTATTACTTCAAACCGGTTTTGCCGCTGTTCACGAACAATGGACATTACTATATCCTGGCCATCAGCCAAAATGCAATTCGCTTGTTTGACGGGACCCGCCGCGGGGTGAGTCAGATCGACCTACCCGAAGGGACACCTGAAAACCTGGAGGAAGCGCTCAGATTGGATGATCCACAAAAGTCGTTACAGATGCACGCAGGGTCAGGGCAAGGAGCCGGACGGGATGGCATGTTCCATGGGCAGGGTCCCGGCGGCGAGGAGCAGAAAGACTTGATTGAGCGCTATCTCAACCTGGTGGATAGCGGACTCAAAGAAATCTTTCACGACCAGCAAGCGCCACTTGTTTTGGCTGGTGTTGATTATCTGCTTCCGATTTATCACAAGGTCAGCGAATATGCTCACATCATGCCCGAAGGGATACCCGGAAACCCTGAACATCTACGGCCTGAAGAATTGCAGGAACAGGCCTGGCCGATTGTGGAAGCCTATTTCCGTCAGGAGATGGAAAAGACTGTGGCGCAATATCAGCAGCTTTCCACTACGGGTCAAGCCACCGATCACGTTGATGAGATTATCGCAGCTGCATTTTCCGGGCGCGTGGACAGTCTCGTTTTAGCCGTCGAAACTCAGATGTGGGGGAGGTTTAATCGTGAAACTGGCAAGGTCATTCGCAATGAGGACGGGCAGCACAAGCAAGCCGATCTTGCGCTATTAGATTTCGCAGCAATGAAGACCCTTCAAAATGGCGGCACTGTTTACGCCCTTTCCCAGAACGAAATGCCAACCGATTCGCCCGCCGTTGCTGTTTTCCGCTATTAGATGCAGCAAACTGGTTGAAACACGGAAACCAAATTACACCACGACATAAAGTTTCACTACGCTGAAAAGCAAAGGATATAAAAATGGATCAAACAACTTTCCCAATCGAGTTTAATAATGAAATTGATGATGTAAAGCAAAGCGAGAACGAGTTCTACACATTGGCTGTTGATCGGCTCAGTAAATTGACGGAAGGTCACAACGATATTATAGGCGGAGCTGTTAACTTCAAGCAGCCTGCCAAGGAACGCGAGACAGCGCACATCTATGAAGTGACAATTGTCCTCTATATGGGTAAAGATCATATCGCTGCTACCGAAAAAGGCGAACAATTTCTGATCACATTGGAAGGCGCCTTGGATGCTGTTGAACGGCAGGTTCATAAACACCGAGAACAACTGCGAAATTATTAAGCTGCCTGAATATCCGCGTTGATGAGGCTAAGTATTTCGGGCTAGGCAAGACCAGCTATGATCATTACCAGAAGGAGCACAACCATGAACGAACACCAACCATGGGAATTTACCTGTAAAGAATGCGGCGGTCATAAATTGAACGTTTTTCGGGTTTGGAAGATCCTCGCCGGACCGGAGAGTGAAACCTGGCAGGAATGGGGACTACTCAGGGCTGATCATCTTTGGCGCTTTGAATTCAAGGAAAAGGTAGAGAAAGATAATGATGATGATGAAGTTCAGAGATGGGACTTCGGTAAATATTTAAAAGACAACTCTACTTCCAAGCCGGAGGAGTACGAAATATTCGAACCGGAGGACAATCCGGGAAACGACAAGTTCTACGTGAATTGCGCCAGTTGTGACCGCGAGATCGAATTTGGCTGGGAACAATCCAACCGCGGCGGGGGCATATTTCCCGTTGAATGTTCCGATTTCATTCCCGGGAAATATTGGCCCGAACCCAGATATTTGGATTCCTGGCAAAAGAGGGGTTGGCTCAAGAAAGGAGATAAACCTTCATGAATACTTCTGAGAAAAAAATCGTAGGTGAGATCCATGGTTGTATCGTTTGTGCCAAATTATATAATATTCTGGTTGTATATACCCCGGAAGGGAAATTGCTGGATTGCACTGTGACCAGTCCCGGCGGCCACATTGTTCCAGATGAAAGACGACCGCTGGTTGCCTGCGATATCCACTCGGAAGAGGAAATTGAGCCTGCGCATAAAAGAGCGCAATCTACGAACACCGAAGAACAAGAAGATGACTAAAGTGATATTCCATGACACTATTCGATGACATGCTTGCGCAATTTCCTCCCGAAGTTCAAGCAACCGTGCATAATATCTGGGAGGCATTAGGCCCTAATGAACAGGCCAGTTTCCTGTCGCTATTGATCGGCTTCCCATCGGACACGAATTTGGTAAAACTGCTGGTCAAGTTATCCACAGCCCAGCTTCGTCAGGCCTTTGGCCAAAAGGACCGGGTGGCCATCGTCGGCCCGACAAATGTCGGCAAATCCACTCTTTACAATCAATTAGTGCAAACCAAAAGTGATCAGGCTGTAGTAAGTCCCTTGCCGGGAACAACAACAGAAAATCAACAGGCCGATGCGGCCCTGTTTACCGTGATCGATACACCTGGAGCGGATGCAGTAGGGAGTATGGGTGTGCGAGAGAAGGAACTTGCCCTGTCAGCAGCGACAGATGCCGATTTTTTAATCCTGGTATTCGACGCCATTCAGGGAATAAAGAAGACCGAGCAGGAATTATTTAACGAGCTATCTGCTCTGAAAAAGCCTTTCGTGGTGGTACTGAATAAGATCGACCTGGTACCACGTAAAGACCTGCAAGCTGTTATTTCAAATGCTGCACTGAACCTGGGCTTGGAGCGCGATCAAATCGTTCCAATCGCCGCCAAGGATGGGAAGAACATCGGAAAAGTGTTATTGGCAGTGGCGGCTACAGAACCTGAGATGGTCGCCGCTCTAGGACAGGCGTTACCGGAATATCGCTGGCAGCTTGCCTGGCAAACCATTGTCAGATCGGCATCGATCTCGGCGGCGATTGCGTTGGCTCCGCTTCCGGTCATAGATTTTGTTCCGCTGGTGGTCACGCAATCGATCATGGTGGTTAGTATCGCCCGCATTTATAAGTACAAAATTACCCCTCAACGCGCTACAGAACTGGTCGCCACCTTTGGTCTGGGATTCTTGGGACGAACTCTCTTTCAGGAACTGAGCAAATTTGGTGGGTTGCCGGGCTGGCTGTTGAGCGCGGCAATTGCTGCATCCACAACCGTAGTCATGGGCTACGCGGCTGTACGCTGGTTCGAAAAAGGCGAGAAGCTTTCAACTGAAGCACTCAAGAAGCTCACCCAAAGCATGACCACAACCCTGCTGGATTCTCTCAAAAGTCTCGGAAAACGTAAGCCGGGCCAAAAGGGATTACGCGAACGGATCACCCAGTCACTCGAAAACTCACCGCTGGCCGAAGACCGATCAGCGCTTGACAAGGAAGTGGGTGAATAAAATGCCCCCTGCTTTTTGCATAAAGAGCCAGTTGATGAAAATCTAAACAAGATGGTGTCCAATGGACTTTAAAGATTATTACGAAATATTAGGCGTGCCGCCGAACGCGGATAAGAAAGTCATCCAGCAGGCTTTTCGCAAGTTGGCCCGCGAGCATCATCCTGATGTAAACCCGGGCAATAAAGATGCGGAAGAAAAATTCAAAACGATCAATGAAGCGAATCAGGTTCTATCGGATGCAAAACAGCGCAAGAAGTATGATGAGTTACGAGCGCAATACCAGCAATGGCAGCAGACTGGCAGTCGCGGCGGACAACAGGATTTCGATTGGCAAAACTGGTCTGCCCAACCTAGTCAAGGAACGCGCACTCAAACTCAATACGCAACTGCTGAAGATTTGGAAGATCTCTTTGGCAGTGATTCGCCGTATTCCGACTTCTTCACCAATATCTTTGGCGGCAAGAGGCAGACTTCAACCAACCCGCGTCGCGGACGAGATGTCGAGTACGAAGTTGAGTTGACTTTGCAAGAGGCGTTTCACGGCACGGAGCGCTCGCTGGAAATGGATGGGCGCCAATTTCAAGCCAGCATTCCTATTGGTGTTCGCACGGGAACGCGAGTCCGTCTGGCGGGTAAAGGCGAGCCAGGAAAGAACGGCGGCGCGGCTGGAGATTTGTATTTGATCGTCAAAGTTCTACCTAACGACACCTTTGAGCGCGATGGCGATGACTTGCACATGGAAGCTCCGCTGGATATCTTCACGGCAATTGCAGGAGGCGAAATCCGCATTCCGGCATTTGAGCGTCCGCTGACTTTAACGATCCCGCCTCGCACCAATGCCAGGCAGACTTTCCGCTTACGCGGCAAAGGCATGCCCCATATGCGTGACATTAATAAGCGCGGCGATATGTTTGCACGTGTCAGACTGGTTCTGCCTGACGCATTGACTGATCAGGAAGTTGACAGTATCCGCACGTTGGCTGCAGCCCGTCAAAAAAATTCTCAGACCAGTACCAAGTGAGGTCATTATGATTCCTGAAAACACACCCAGAAAAAGTTATTGGTATGGTCCATACAAAGACTATGAGTTGCGCTGCCGACGCCGCCTGCAAAATGATTTGGGAATTGATGAGGCCGCCGCTGAGACCATTCTGCACCTGCGCAAGCAAGTCATTGAATTGCAAGCCCATATCCGTCAGTTGGAAACCGAACTCAATTCACAAAATGACAGCCAGCAGTTTCGTCTGACGCGCTATCGCGAAATCTATTTCGAAGCCGCCTGGACCGAATTGGAAATTGAGGAATAAAAATGAAGCTCGATAAATTTACCCAAAAATCTCAAGAAGCGATCATGCAGGCACAGCAAAATGCCAGCGACCTCAATCATCAAGCCATCGATCCCGCGCACCTGCTGCTTGCGTTGATTCGTCAGGAGGATGGCATCGTTGCGGTTATCGTCACCAAAGTGGCGGGCAGTGTGCAGGCATTGCGCGACGAACTGCAAAACGATTTGAACCAACGCCCCAAAATTCAGGGCGGCAATATGGATGTTGGCTTATCGCAAGCCGCCACGGATGTGTTGAACGCCGCCGAACGCTACGCCAAAGGCATGCAGGATGACTACGTCTCGACCGAACATATCCTGCTCGGTCTGACCGATTCAAGCGAAGGCAAACGCCTCGTCTCTTACGGCTTGACGAAGGACGCGGCTCTAACCGCGCTGAAAACTGTGCGCGGCTCCCAAAGAGTGACCACCCCTGAACCTGAATCCACCTACCAATCCCTCGAAAAATATGGTCGTGACCTGACGGATATGGCGCGCAAAGGCAAACTCGATCCCGTCATCGGACGTGATGAAGAGATTCGGCGCGTCATTCAAATCCTCTCGCGTCGAACGAAAAATAATCCAGCCATCATCGGCGAACCTGGCGTCGGCAAAACAGCGATTGCCGAAGGGTTGGCACAGCGCATCGTTAACGGCGACGTGCCCGAAGGTCTGAAAAAGAAGCGCTTGATCCAATTGGATATGAGCGCGCTTGTGGCAGGCGCAAAATTTCGCGGTGAGTTTGAAGAACGTCTCAAGGCAGTCCTGAAAGAGATTACTGATTCTGAGGGTGAAATCATTTTGTTCGTGGACGAAATGCACACCGTCGTCGGTGCGGGCAAAGCCGAAGGTTCAATGGACGCGGGCAACATGCTCAAGCCCATGCTGGCACGCGGCGAACTACACATGATCGGCGCCACCACGCTGGATGAATATCGCATGTACATCGAGAAAGATCCTGCGCTCGAACGCCGCTTCCAACCTGTGATGGTGGAAGAACCGAGCGTTGAAGATACCATCTCCATTTTGCGCGGACTCAAGGAACGTTATGAAGTCCATCATGGCGTGCGCATCACTGACCCAGCCGTGATCGCCGCGGCGACGCTCAGTCATCGTTATATTTCTGGTCGTCAACTGCCCGATAAAGCCATTGACCTGATCGACGAAGCCGCCGCTCGCTTGCGGACTGAAATTGACTCCAAGCCGCAAAAACTGGATCAAGTAGATCGCCAGATCATGCAATTGGAGATCGAACGCGAAGCTCTGAAAAAAGAAAAAGACAAAGCCTCCAAAGAACGCCTGTCAAAATTGATTCAAGAACTTGCAGACTTAAAAGAAACCTCACGCCAAATTACAGCACGCTGGCAAAATGAAAAACAAGTCATTGCTGAATTACGCAAGGTAAAGGAACAGATCGAACAAACGCGCACCGAGATCGAACGCGCTGAGCGTCAATCTGATCTGGAAAAGGCGGCGCGCTTGCGTTACGGTACGTTGAGCGAACTGGATAAAAAACTGGTCGAAGCTGAAAAACGGTTAAAGTCCATGCAGACCGAAGGCGCACTCCTCAAAGAGGAAGTGGACGCTGAAGAAATTGCATCCATCGTCGCACGCTGGACGGGCATTCCCATTTCCAAACTGCTCGAAGGCGAAACACAAAAATTGATTCACATGGAAGAAGGACTGCATCAGCGCGTCATTGGGCAGGATGAAGCTGTGCGCGTGGTCGCCAATGCGGTGCGCCGCACACGGGCTGGGCTGCAAGACCCAAACCGTCCAATTGGATCATTTATCTTTCTTGGACCAACAGGCGTCGGCAAGACTGAGTTGGCGCGCGCCCTGGCTGAGTTCATGTTCGACGATGAGCGCGCCATGATCCGCATTGACATGAGCGAGTATCAGGAGAAGCATACCGTCTCGCGGTTGATCGGCGCGCCGCCTGGATACATTGGTTACGAAGAGGGTGGGCAGTTGACTGAGGCGGTTCGCCGCCGACCGTACAGCGTGGTGCTGTTCGACGAAATCGAAAAGGCTCACCCCGAGGTTTTCAACGTGCTGTTGCAACTACTCGATGATGGTCGCCTGACAGATGGGCAGGGTCGCACCGTGGACTTCCGCAATACGGTGGTTATCATGACTTCTAATT
>JBBRWF010000084.1:0-11733 GCA_038249405.1 Anaerolineales bacterium | reverse complement strand
TATCAATATTGTTTCGAATGACTTATCTACTTTGCTTGGATTGGTCACGGAATATTAATTTGTGAATCTAATTTATGATCTTGATTTTTCTGAACTTAGCCGGGTTGTCCTGAATTGGGGTCAGCCGGCTTTTCGAGCTCAACAAATTTGGACTGGTTTATATAAAAATTTTTGGCATTCACCCGATGAGTTTACGAATTTGCCAAAATCTGTTCGTGAAAAAATGGCATTAGAATTTCGCTTTAACGTTCTCACGCCAAACCTGGTTCTCGATTCATCAGATGGACAAACCCGGAAGATATTATTTAAATTGGTTGATGGGCGGCAAGTTGAAGCTGTGTTAATGCGATATTCTAAACGTAGGACGCTTTGTATTTCAACGCAGGTTGGCTGTGCTATGGGGTGTACTTTTTGCGCAACAGGCCAAATGGGTTTTTCGAGACACTTATCCAGCGGTGAGATTGTTGCTCAGGTTATGTATTATGCCAGTCAATTACATCTTGAAAGCAGTACCGTAACCAATATTGTTTTAATGGGTATGGGAGAACCATTCCATAATTACGAAAACACTATGAAAGCAATCGACCTGCTAAACGATGCAGATGGATATAACTTCGGAGCTCGTCGGATTACAATTTCCACATCCGGGCTTGTTCCAGCTATTCGAAAATTTTCCTCTGAAAAACGCCAGGTGAATTTAGCCGTATCTTTGCACGCTGCTGAAAATGACCTTCGCGAATCCATGATGCCTGTTAATAAAAGGTATGATATTGAAGAGTTAATTACAGCATGCCGGGAATACGTAGAAACAACTGGCAGAAGAATAACATTTGAATGGGCGCTGATAAACGGAATAAATGATACTCCTGAGCAAGCACATAAACTCGTCACCCTCTTAAAAGGCTTGATATGCCATGTAAATGCAATCCCACTAAACCCAACGATGGGTTATTCAGGAAAAGCTACTTCCCGCGAGAGAGCAGATGCTTTTAAACAAATATTGGAAACAAACGGCATTCCGTGTACCATTCGTACCCGGCGTGGCATCGATATTTATGCTGGTTGTGGTCAATTGGCATCTCATGATACTGGCCAAAAAATAAATTTTGAAATTACATAAGTAGAAATAACTTACATCTTTCCACATAAAAAAGGCGTACAAATGATTAGTGAGAACAACGATAATCGCAACTGGCTTGACCGAACTCCCTTCCCATCTCTTCCGTGGTTAACGACAGAAGTGATGATCTTCTCCGCGGTTGTTTTAATTGCAGTTATTACCAGGTTTTACAACCTTGGCGCCCGTGCCATGAGTCATGATGAAAGCCTGCACACATATTTTTCGTATTTACTATACAAAGGCCAGGGGTATCAACATAACCCGATGATGCACGGGCCGTTACAGTTTCACTTGATTGCACTTTCATATTTTATGTTTGGGGCAAGCGATTTTACAGCACGAATTCCAGCTGCGACCTTTTCAATAATTACCATCCTTGTCATTTGGGTTTGGAGAAGATACCTGGGACGAGCGGGTGCAATTGCAGCCGCGATTATGGCGCTAATCTCACCCTTCTTACTTTATTATGGGCGTTACACACGTGAAGATTCCTATGTAGGCGTTTCATTATTTGTCATGCTCTACAGTATTCTGCGTTACTTTGAAACTGGTAAAGCAAAATTTATTTATCTCATAGCGGGTTCGCTGGTTATTCATTACCTTACAAAAGAAACATCTTTTATCTACACTGCACAGATTTTGATCTTCCTAGCCGTTTACTTTATTGTGCGAGTCACCAGGAAAGCCTGGGAAGGTGGATCTGGCGCTTTTCGAGGATTTCTCATTTCTCTATTTCTGGCGATTGTGTTAATTGGGGCGACCGGAATTGCTGAAATTTCGGCAAAAAAAGAAACCAGCGCAAATAGTGCTCAGACCGTAGTGCCAGCGAATCCAATTGCAACCAATGAATTTTCGCCCAGAGAAACTACCGGTATTTCACCGACGCTTATCTTTGCTGCTTTGGCAATAATTGCGTTCACGATCGCTCTATTTTTCTTAGTACGCGGATTTGGGCTGATTAATATTCGCAAGGAACGATCCTTTGATCTTTTGATCGTTTTTGGAACAATTGTCCTGCCTCAACTAGCTGCCTTCCCAGTATATTTACTGGGTTGGGACCCGTTAGATTACTCAACTACCGGCTTGCTTCGTACAGGGGCATTCCTAGGCCCGATAGCGTTGATTACAATTGCAATCGGAATGTGGTGGAATAAAGATGTTTGGTGGAAAATGACTCTGGTTTTCTGGGGACCATTTGTCTTGCTTTACACCACCATTTTCACAAACGGCTCCGGGTTCTTCACAGGTTCTGTAGGATCTCTAGGGTATTGGTTGGAGCAACAAGGTGTTCAGCGCGGCTCTCAGCCCTGGTATTATTATATGCTGACCACAATACCTATGTACGAATTTCTACCTGCAATCGCCTGTATTTTGGCAGCATTATTAAGTCTTCGGAAGCCCAAACTGCCCGAAAACATGTCCCCTGAATACGAGCAAGAACAGGAAACTCGCACAAATCTGATCAGCTTACTTGGGTGGTGGACAATCACTAGCATCGTTGCATTTACAATTGCAGGTGAGAAAATGCCCTGGTTAACCTTCCACATGTCACTACCGATGGTCCTGTGGGGGGGATGGGCAATTGGAGTGGTTGTAGACCGAATAAAATGGAATGAATTGCGAAAATGGAATGCATATCTTGTGCTTGTGCTATCCGCTATTTTTGTTATGGGCCTGGCAGGAGCACTCATTGCGTTATTAGGCAATCCGCGTCCTTTTGAAGGGCAGGAATTAAATCAGTTACAAGTAACCATTAGTTTTATTTTTTCTATCCTAGGAATTGTCTTTAGCGCCTTTGGTTTATATAAATTACTTGGCGGATGGGAATATAAACAATTTATTTATATTAATACCCTTGTTTTCTTTGGCATCCTCGCAGTTTTGACAGTAAGGGCTTCTTTCCGCGCGAACTTTCTGAAGTACGACAGCGCTGAGGAATACCTGGTTTATGCACATAGTTATAGCGGAGTCAAAGATGTCTTAAGACAGGTCAATGATCTTTCAGAAAAGACAGTTGGGGGAAAAGAAATAGTTGTTGCTTATGACGATGATACTTCATGGCCTATGTCATGGTATATGCGAGAATACCCCAATGCACGCTTTTACGGCGCCCAACCAGATAGAACACTACGCGAAGTACCAGTAATTATTGTAGGTGACAATAATTTCTCGAAAATGGAACCGATAGTAGGCGATAGCTATTATCACTACGATTATATTCGCATGGTTTGGCCGAATCAAGATTACTTCAATCTGGTAAACAGTCGACCAAACACAGCTGAGCCGTTTGACGTAAACTATCCATGCAACGGTATTTTAAGCGTATTTAAATTATTGCCAGCCTATGATTTCTCCAGGCTCTGTAATGCAATTGGCGATTCTCGCATGCGAATGGCGGTCTTTAATATTTGGCTGGATCGAGACTATAAGCTTTATGGTGAACTGACAAACAGTAAGGGAGTTATCGAAAATACATGGGAACCATCGGATAAAATGCGTCTTTATGTCCGCAAAGATGTTGCGGATAAAATTTGGAACTATGGAATAAAGACCCAACCAAAACCAAAAGAAGATCCTTATGCCAAGGGGATTATTGAGGTCTCTTCCAATTTAGTAATTGGTTCTGCAGGTGCAGAGCCAGGACAGTTTAATGCTCCACGCGGGATTGCATTTGCAGCAGATGGTAGCTTTTATGTTGCGGATTCACGCAACCACCGCATCCAGCATTTGAGTTTGGATGGGAAAGTAATCAATACCTGGGGTACTTTCGCAGACCAGGCTGCCGGGATTGCCCCGATTGGTACCTTCAATGAACCCTGGGGTGTAGCGGTTGGACCAGACGGCAGTGTGTATGTAAGCGACACATGGAATCACCGTATACAAAAATTCACATCCACAGGCGCGCCTATCAAAATGTGGGGCGTCTTCGGAACTGCTGAACTTCCAGGAGCTCTTTACGGACCCAGAGGAATTACAGTCGATGCAAATGGAAAAGTTTATGTTGCAGATACTGGCAATAAACGTATCGTTATTTACGATTCAAATGGTGCGATCCTTTCATCGATTGGCAGTTTCGGGTCTGAGGCCGGCCAATTTAGCGAACCGGTCGATGTAAAGGTTGATGCGGAAGGTAAAGTCTATGTGACCGATACATGGAACCAGCGCGTGCAGGTTCTGGATTCTATGGATGGGATTAATTATTCATCCATTAACCAATGGGCTATCTCTGGTTGGCTAAGCGAATCTCTCGATAACAAACCGTTCATTGCGATAAGACCAACGGGGAAAATTTATATAACCGACCCTGAGGGCTTTCGAGTAATTGAGTTTACAAAAGATGCCCAATTTGTTCAACTTTGGGGCCAATATGGCACAGATAATTCAACATTTGGATTGCCAAGTGGTATCGCCGTTGACCTGGAAGGAAATGTATGGGTATCGGATGCTGGCAATAACCGCTTGATGCGATTTACTGTTCCGGAAAAATAAGTTTATTCATTCACCCTGTTTTCTTGTACCGTCACCATCAAGGCTCTCAGGTGGTGATGGTATAATCTTGAAGATAAAACAGGAAGCAATGCCCTAAAATGTCCAGGGAGACAACTCGCATGAAACTCCACGAATACCAATCTAAACAGATATTTTCGCGATATGGAATACCTATTCCAAAAGGGAAGGTAGCGACGACCGCCAGCGAAGCAAAGCAAATTGCAGAAGAGCTGGGCGGGCGCGTTGTTATTAAGTCTCAGGTGCTTGTTGGTGGACGAGGCAAGGCTGGCGGCATCAAAGTTGCAAAAGATCCTGCAGAAGCGGAGCTGTTTGCGGCGCAGATCCTTTCAATGGAGATCAAGGGCCTGCCAGTTCGTAAGGTTTTGGTTGATGAAGCGGCCGCGATTGAACAAGAAATCTACCTTGGCATCACCAATGACCGCGCAGAAAAAAAGCCAGTTATTATGGCCTCGGCAGCCGGTGGCGTAGAAATCGAAGACGTAGCCAGAACAAACCCGGAAAAAATTATAAAAGTCCATGTAAATCCATTATTGGGAATTAAAGATTACCAGACTCGTGACATCGCTGCCGGTATTGACCTGCCGCGCGAAAACTGGAAATCATTTGGAGAAATTCTGAAAGCCCTCTGGCAGGTTTATAACGACAATGATGCTACCCTGGCTGAAATAAATCCATTAATCATTGGCAAGGATAAGCGCCTGGTGGCACTGGATGGCAAGATGCTTATCGATGATAATGCGCTCTTCCGCCATCCAGAACTTGCTGAAATGCGGGATACTGACGAAGAAGCCCCATCAGAAGTAGAAGCTCGAAAATATGGACTAACTTTTATCAAGCTGGACGGAAACATTGGCTGTATGGTAAATGGGGCTGGGTTGGCAATGGCATCGATGGATATTCTAAAATTCTTTGGTGGTGAGCCTGCCAATTTCCTGGATATCGGTGGCGGCGCTGGTGCAGACAAAGTATCAGCAGCCATGCGGATTATTCTGGGCGACCCCAATGTAAAAGCGATACTATTTAATATTTTCGGCGGTATTACCCGTTGTGACGAGGTTGCTAAGGGTATTTTGATCGCAATGGCTGAAGTAAAACCAAAAGTACCAATGGTTGTTCGATTGGTAGGTACAAATGCAGAAGAGGGCCGGGCTATGCTCGCAAATGCAAATATGATCACAGCCGAAACACTGGCCGATGCTGCGCAAAAAGCCGTTGCGGCAGCAAAAGGAGCTTAACGATGAGCATCTTAGTAAACAAAGATACACGTCTATTGGTCCAAGGAATCACAGGAAGTGAGGGCTTATTTCATACACGTCAAATGGTGGCTTATGGCACGAATGTAGTCGCTGGTGTAACACCTGGAAAAGGCGGGGAATGGGTCGACGAAAAAATTCCAGTATTTGATTCTGTAAAGATTGCAGTCGATGCAAGCGGAGCAAATGCATGTATCATCTTTGTCCCGGCGAGATTTGCTGCGGATTCAATATTTGAGGCTGCAGATGCAGGCATTCCATTTATTGTTTGCATCACTGAAGGTATTCCTGTTAGCGATATGATGCGAGTTCGCAATTATATAGATCAAAAAGGGGTTCGTTTGCTCGGCCCCAATTGTCCTGGCTTATTAACTCCAGGCGAGGCGAAGGTGGGCATTATTCCCGGCAACATTGCCATTCCTGGAAATATTGGTATCGTATCCCGCTCAGGAACCCTTACCTATGAAGTTTTATATGCACTAAAGCAAGTAAACATGGGGTCGTCAACAACAGTTGGTATTGGAGGCGATCCTGTCAATGGCACTAATCACATAGATGTGCTAAGAATGTTTGAAGATGACCCGCAGACCGACAAAGTCGTTATGATCGGTGAAATTGGCGGCACAGATGAGGAAAAAGCCGCTGAGTTTATCGCTACAAAAATGACAAAGCCAGTTGTTGGATTTATCGCCGGGCAAACTGCCCCACCCGGCAAACGAATGGGCCATGCGGGCGCAATTATTGAAGGCGGTTCAGGCAGCGCTGCAGATAAGATAAGAGCACTTGAAACTGCCGGAGTAAAGGTTGCCCGTCACCCGGAAGAAATTCCTTCACTGCTTATGTCATAAGTCAGGTCAGGAATTTCTCAAGTGCACACAATATAGTTTAAAAAAATACAGGCTGGGCAGGCTAAAAGCCTGCCCAGCCTGTATAATTAGGACAGCTATTAACGGTGGCTGTCGATATACCTGACAGCTTCTCCAACGGTCGTGATTTTCTGGGCATCTTCATCTGAAATTTCTGCACCAAATTTATCTTCAAAAGCCATAATCAATTCAACAAGATCCAGCGAATCGGCTTCCAATTCTTCCCGGAAGCGAGCATCCATATTAATCTTGCTTTCATCTGCGCCCAGCAGGTCAACGATAATTGCCTTGATTTCATCATAAGTGTCTGCCATATATATCTCCTATAGGTTTAGCTGTTTTATTCGCACGAATCATTTTACCACCATGCAATCATTCAATACACAGGAACACAGGAATATGTCAAAAGTTGCGCCAATTTCTGAACGAAAAAGTGAGCATATAAAAATAAATTTAGAGCAGGATACACGTTCGGCTCTTACAACGGGGCTTGAAAATTTTAGCTTTATTCATGAAGCTTTGCCTGATCTTGATTTGAAAAACATAGACACGAGTGTGCTGTTGTTTAATAAGCACCTGACAGTACCAATCTTGGTCTCATCGATGACGGGCGGCACAAGCGAGGCTGGTATCATCAATATGCGGCTTGCAGAAGCGGCACAGGCCTGCGGGATCGCGATGGGTGTTGGCAGCCAGCGCGCGGCAATTGAACATCCTGAATTGGCTGCATCTTTTAATGTTCGCAACATAGCTCCTGATATCCTGTTGTTTGCAAATATCGGCGCAATCCAATTGAATTACGGATACGGTCTGGAAGAGTGTAAACGAGCCGTTGATATGATAATGGCTGATGCACTGTATTTCCACTTAAACCCTCTCCAGGAGGCTCTACAAGCCGGTGGAGATACAAACTGGAGCGGACTTAGCAAAAAGATTGAATCTATCTGTAATAATTTAGGTGTACCTGTAATTGTAAAAGAAGTAGGGTGGGGTATCTCGGAGACAACTTCAAAGAGATTATCTGAGTGCGGCGTTTCAGCCATTGATGTGGCAGGTGCAGGCGGGACTAGTTGGTCTCAGGTGGAGATGTATAGAGCACCAGATGAATTTTTGCGGAAGTTAGCATCCAGTTTCGTAGGGTGGGGAATTCCCACAGCTGAATCAATATTAAATGTGAAGCGAGGCGCACCGGGTCTAACAATTATTGCCAGTGGCGGACTGAAAGATGGATTGGACATTTCAAAATGTATTGCCCTGGGTGCAACACTCGGGGGCATGGCAGGTGAATTCTTAAAAGCTGCAGCAATTTCGACAGAGAAGGTGATCGACGTAATACAATTGGTTCAAAAACAAATTGAAATCACCATGTTTGTAACGGGTGCAAGAAACATTGATGCCCTGAAAAATTCGACACTCATTTTCCACAAATAACCAGATCCTTTACAGTATCTTATTCAAACTTATTCCAACAATAACAGGTAACTTAACAATGGGCAAAGAATTACTAAATTTATATTACGAAGCGATAGAATCTGCACTTCAACAACAAATTTCACGATTAGATGAATCTCACACCGCATTGTATTATCAAATGCTTACCTATCACATGGGTTGGACAGGGGAAGGTGCTGGACCGGATGCCAGCGGGAAACGGATTCGTCCCCTGCTTGTTTTGCTCACTTGCGCTTCCTGTCAAGCCGATTGGAATCTTGCCTTACCTGCTGCCGCAGCAGTAGAATTAATCCACAACTTTTCTCTTGTCCACGATGATATTCAAGACCACTCAGACAAGCGCAGAGGAAGGCCAACCCTCTGGGCAAAATGGGGGGTTCCGCAGGCAATAAATGCAGGCGACGGGCTTTTTGTGTTATCCAACCTGGCAATTACAGATTTAGGGGCAAATTATGATGCTGACCTGGTGTTACAAGTCGGACAAGTACTTCAAAGTACTTGTTTGGATCTAACCCGCGGTCAATATCTGGATATTTCCTACGAAGGCCGTAACGATCTGCGTATAGAAGATTATTGGCCTATGATAAATGGAAAAACGGCTGCATTACTTTCTGCCAGCTGCATGATTGGCGCAATCCTGGCAAAAGCCGATGGCGCCACGACAGACGCTTATCGTTCATTTGGTCATTACCTTGGTCTGGCCTTCCAGGTACAGGATGATATTCTCGGCATTTGGGGATCGGAAGCAGTAACCGGTAAATCTGTCTCTAGCGACCTGCTGGTTGGTAAAAAATCACTGCCGGTTCTCGTTGGGCTGAGCAAAAAAGGGAAGTTTGAATCCAGGTGGGCAATCGGCCCACTCCGGGTGGATGAAATTGAGGAAATGGCAGGCTTATTAGCGTCCGAAGGGGGCTATGAATACGCTCACAATATAGCTGAACAAATGACTGACCTTGCGATAAATTCTCTGCGCGAAGCCAACCCGCAAGGTGAAGCTGGTGATTTTTTGATGGACCTTACAGATAAATTGCTAAAGAGAAATTCCTAAAAAGCCTTGCGAGCGATCACACAATATCGTTCATAAAGAAGAGTAAGCAAAAGTGGTTTCCACTTCGCATCCGGAAACCACTTTTGTTCGGTTAATCAAGATAGTACGGAAATTTGGCGGGGTCGTCTCTTTCATATAAGAGCTTTTAAAATCGCATGGTAAACGCCAGTCAAATCTATAACCTTGTCAAAATATTCTCGCTCCCGTTCATCTCCTATTAACAGCAAGGGAACGTGATTTTCTGTATGCCTTCTTGTTGATAGATCTTCGATATTGCCATGGTCTGATGTTATTAATATCAATAAATTCTCATCGCTAGCATTTAACAAACCACCCAGGACAACATCAAACTGTTCAAGCAGGATTACCGCTTCATCTAAATTCTGGTTATGGCCTGCATAATCCGTAAGCCAATATTCAAAAAATGCAAAATCGTAATCGCTGGCCAACGTTGCAAGCTGCTTTCCAGCGTCAAAAGGATGTAGGATTTTTACATCAGGTGCCAGCTTTCGCTCATGCCAACCAGCGGCAGTAAAGTCTGCTGAAATCGCCCGGTCGGCCAGGAGATCCACATCTCTGAATAGGCGCAACCCGGCATTGACAGCCGCCTGAGGTATTGCAGAGTAAAGCCTCTTGCCAGAGTTTATACCTTCAAAATACATGTCTGGATAAGCATTTACCAACGCCACACGTTTACCGGAGCGATTCAACGTTCCGAATAGACCACCTTCACTCAAATAGGCTGCTGTAGCTTTGTCGGGTTTCGGCCCATAATGGTAACCAATCTCATAGGGAATATTACGTCCTGTCAACAAAACTGATTGACCAGTTGCTGACTGCGGCAGGCCAGTAACACCTAAACAGGCGTCTATCGAAAGGAGACTCGCCTCTTCGCCAATAAACGGAGCTGTAGATGCCAGTAATTTTTGACCTTGTAACAATTTCTGCATATTGGGCATTTCTGCAAAGACAAATGGGTTCTTCTGACCATCGTCACTGCCCAAACCCACCCCATCCAGAAAGATAAAAAGAATCATCATTTTTCCTTTTCCATATTAGGCTAAACAAACTGATAGAACCAATCAATTGAATCGGGTATTTAGCGACCTGGCAGGGAAATATTTTATCTGTATCAGGTAGAAATGAGTCAAATTTTCTAAAATAGCAAATATGACATTATTTATGACAAATAAACTTTGACAATTATACAGACTTCTTATAAAATTTACGTCTCTACATTCTGTTCCCAATAATGAACATCCCAATCTTATAGAGGAGTAGATCTCCATGAAAGAGTATACAACTGATTACCTCCGAAACATCGCACTGGTAGGCCATGGCGGCTCTGGCAAGACGATGATGGCGGAGGCTTTTCTTCATACCACCGGGACTAGTACGCGTCTTGGGAAAATTGAAGATGGAACAACCGTTTCCGATTATGATGAAGAAGAAATCCGCAGGAAAATTTCCCTCTATGCGAGCGTTTTGCCAATTGAGTATCGCGATCACAAAATAAATTTGCTAGATGCGCCAGGATTTACCGACTTTGTTGGAGAAATGATTTCTGCTTTGAGCATCGCGGACGGAACAATCATTTTAGTTGACTCTGTTTCTGGTTTAGAAGTAGGCACTGAATTGGCCTGGAACTATGCTGAACAATTCAGCCTGCCTCGATTTATTGTCATAAACAAAATGGATCGAGAAAATGCCAGTTTTGAGAAAGCATTTGCTTCAGTAGAAGCGTTTGCAACTGCTGCGGGTAAAAGATTAATACAAGTGCAAATTCCCTGGGGCGAAAAGCTCGATTTTAAAGGCGTCCTCGACTTAATTCACATGAAAGCCTACGGCGCAGATGGAAAAGCAGCGGAAATTCCTGCAAACTTCCAGGATGCCGTTGATGAAGCTCGCCATATCCTCATCGAAGCTGCCGCAGAAGGGGAAGATGCATTATTGGAGAAATACCTTGAAACCGGCGAGTTGAGCGGCGAAGAACTTCTTCGAGGGCTTAAGGATGTGGTTTTGAACGGCACATTTATCCCTGTCTTTATTGCAGCAGCCGGCCACGAAAAGGGTATTATTCCTCTGCTCGACGGAATAATTGAATTTATGCCTGCCCCTTCTGAACATCCAGACATTGTTGTTCATGGCAAATCTGGAGATGAAAAGCTACACGAAAGTGACAAGGGTCCAGCAGCGCTATATATTTGGAAAACCACCGCAGATCCATTTGTTGGAAAGATGACTTATTTCAAGGTTATCTCGGGTATTCTAAGTGCTGATATGCATATGTGGAACAACACGAAAAACCTGGATGAACGCATGGGCGGGTTGCACATTCAACGCGGTAAGGAACAAATTTCAATAAAAAATGTCCACGCTGGAGACATTGCTGTTGTATCAAAACTAAATGTGACAGCCACTGGTGACACACTTTGTGACAAGAATCACCCGATTACCATAGATGTACCCAAATACCCAGCGCCC